>JAOPWO010000240.1 GCA_025965635.1 Modestobacter sp.
GGTCACCTTGCCGGCCTGCTTGGCCACGACCTTCTGCCCGACGCTGCCCAGGGCCCCGGCCAGCGCGACGTCGCCCTCCACCAGGACGACGGTGCGCTCACCGGCCGGCTCCAGCTGCACGCTCACGGTGGCCCGCACGTTGCCCATCGCGCCGCGGACGCTCTTCCCGGTCGCGGTGAAGGCGATCAGCTTCTCCGGCACCCGCTCGACGATCTTCACGGTGGCGGCGAAGGTCGCCGTCATCGGGCCGACGCTCTGGGTCAGCCGCACGTCGATGTCGTCCGGAGTGACCACGGTGAGCTGCTCGACGCCGGGCACGCACCCGGCGACAGCCTCCGGCTGCTCGAAGAACATCCACACCGAGGCCACCGGCTCGGCGACCTCGAACTCCTCACGCAACTTCACGGCTTGGTCCCTCCAGGAACGGGTGTGGTCTCGGCTGCACCGTCGGCCCGGGGGCCGGTTCCGGCGTCTCTCAGGTCGGCGAGGGCCCGCCGCACGTGGACGGGGAGCAGGTGGCGGCGGTACTCGGCCGAGGCCCGGATGTCCGACGGCGGGTCCACCACCTCCAGCGCCGCCTCCGCGGCGGCGACCACGTCCGCGTCGGCGAGCTCGGTGCCCTCCAGCAGTGCTGCGGCCCCCGTCGCCAGGACCGGGCTGTCGGCGACGCCGCCGAGCGCGATCCGCACGTTGCCCCACCGCCCGTCGGCACCCCGGTCACCGGTCGCGACGACGCTCAGCACGGCGAAGTCGTTGTGCTTGCGGGTCACCTCCCGGAAAGCCACGTGCTGGGGGTGGGCGGGGAACTCCACGGCGGTCAGCAGCTCCTCGGGTGCCAGCACGGTGGCGTAGGAGCCCTCGTAGAGCTCCGCGACCGGGATGCGGCGACTCCCCGCCGGCCCCACGGCCGTGACGACCGCACCGAGGACCAGACAGGCCAGCGGCATCTCACCGGTCGGGTCGCCCTGGACCAGCGAGCCGCCGACGGTGCCGCGGTTGCGCACCTGCCGGTCGCCGATGTGCCCCACGACCCGGGCGAGCAACGGCAGCCGTTCGGCGATCAGCTCGGACCGCTCCAGGGTCGAGTAGCGCACCAGCGCACCGAGCACGGTGCACTCGCCGTCCACCCGGACGTCGTCGAGCTCGTCGACCTCGTTGATGTCGATCAGCGCGCTCGGCCGCCACAACCGCATGTTGAGCATCGGCACCAGGCTCTGGCCGCCGGCCAGCACCCGGGCCGTTCCCGCGTACTCGGCCAACCGGGTCACGGCCTCAGCGACCGACGTCGGCCGGTGGTACGCGAAGGCAGCTGCCTTCACGAGGGCCGGCCGCCGTTGGATGCGACGCCCACCCCGGCAAAGCGGGCCAGCACGTGGCCGACCGCGGACTTGCGCTCGGTGACCAGCTGCTCGGCCTGCCGGTGGCTCCACACCGTCTCCGGGCGGACCTGCAGCACGTGCACGTCGCCGGCCTCGCTGACCGCCCACTCGATGTCCTGCGGCGCACCTCGGTGCCGCTCGATCCTCTTGGCCAGCTCGGCGAGGGCGTGGATCTGGTCGTCGGCCAGGCAGGGGGCGTCGCAGCGGTCGGTCGCGACCGGTACCAGCCCGACCGCGGCGATGGCCGGGTCGAAGCTGTACATCGCCTCCTGGTGGGCCACATCGCGCTTGAGCACCTCGAAGGTCACCTTGTCCACGACGTAGCGACTCGGGGTGACCCCGCCGCTGACGACGCCCTCGCCCAGCCCCCAGCACCCCTCGATGACCACCTTGGAGCGGTCCCCGGTGACCGGGTCGAGGGTGAACATGACCCCCGCGGCGCGCGCCTCGACCATCTGCTGGATGCCGACGCAGATGCCGTGGTCGGCGGTGGCCGCCGTCAGGTCGGAGTCGGGGCGGTAGGTCAGCACCGCGGCGCCGAACATGCCCGCCCAGCAGCTGCGCACGTACCGGAGCACCTCGTCGGCGCCGCGGACCCACAGGAAGGTGTCGTACTGCCCGGCGAAGCTGGCTCCGGCGAGGTCCTCGGACTCGCCGCTGGAGCGCACGGCAACCGGCAGCCTGCTCCGTCCGGTGCGTCGCTCGAGCTCGGCGTAGGCAGTGAGGATCGCCGTCTCCAGGTCGGCCGGCAGCGGAGCGGCCTGGATCGCGGCAGTGAACTCCGCGCTGATCGCCTGCACCTGGGCCAGGTCCGCGCCCACCGCCTGCGCCCGCACCTCGCGGGCCCGGTCGGCCAGCCCGGCGTACTCCAGGAAGTACCGGTAGGCGGTCGTGGTGATGCCGAACCCACCGGGCACCGCGAACCCACCGGCGGTCATCTCGGCGAGGCTGCCGAACTTCCCGCCGAGCAGCCGGCTGCCGACGGCGGCGGGGTCGTCGATCCAGAGGACGAACGGGGAGGTGGTGGGCTCGGTCATGCGGACACGTCCTCGAGAACACGGACGACGCCGGTGTTGCCGTCGACCTCGATGAGCTGGCCAGTGCGGATGGAGGTGGTGGCGAAGCCGGTGCCGACGACCGCCGGCAGGCCGTACTCGCGGCACACGATGGCGGTGTGGGCCATGATCCCGCCGACGTCGGAGACCGCTGCCGACAGCCGCGAGAACACCGGCGCCCAGCTGGGCGCGGTGATCCGGCAGACCAGGATGTCGCCGTCCTCGACCTCGTGCAGCTGCTCGGGGTCGATGATCCCCCGGCCGCGCCCGGTGGCCTTGCCGGCCGACGCCGCGACGCCGCGCAGCTCGTTCCCGTCCAGACCGTCGACGCCCAGCCACTCCTGCACCGACTCCTGGGTGATGCCCCAGAGCATCACGGTGAGCGGCTCGGTGATGAACTCCGGCGGCGCGCCCAGCGCGGGCACCGGGGGGTTGGCCTTGAGCACGTCGCGGATCCGGCGGCGGCGCTCGACCTCGGGGCGCCAGTAGGTGACGCCCCGCGCCTCGGTGCCGGTGGCCCAGCCGATGTTCAGGTCGTAGAGCGCCGAGTAGATCTCGTTGCGGTGCAGGTAGAACATGTCCTCGCGGTCGTCGAGGAAGCCGTGCGCCACGAAGACGTCGCCGAGCTCGCGCACCTTCGACCAGAACAGCGAGTGGTGCCAGTGCTCGACGTAGAAGTTGTGGTTCTCGACGAACGGGAAGACCTGGCGGGCGAGTTCGACGAGCCCGTCGAAGGACTCCCGGTCGGCCTCGGTCGGCAGGTACGTGCGGTACTCCGCCGTGACCCGGACCCGTTCGGCGAGGATCTCGTCCAGGGGGCGGCGGATGTCCTCGCCGTCGAGCAGGCCCTGCACGTACCCGCGGAGCGCGGTGAACGGCAGCCGCAGGTCGTCGATCCACGCGCGGTCGCTGTGGGTGTAGCCGGCGCCGGTGGAGAACCAGAACCAGGGGTCCTTCGCCTCCTCGAAGGCAGCCAGCCACCGGGCGCCGTCCGGGTGTGCCCCGATGGCCTTCAGCGCGGCGGCCGGGTCCTCGTTGCCCAGCACGAGGTCGGTGAGCTCGAGCTCGACGGCAAGCTTGGCCAGCGAGCGCACCTCGTCGTCCGGGCGGAACAGCAGGATGTCGATGCCCGACACCATGCTGGCGATGGTCTGGTCGCTGATGCCGGGGAAGGCGGCCTGGCAGAACTCGCGGAAGGTCAGGTAGGCGCCGTACCCGAGATTCAGCATCTCGAAGTGGTAGGAGCCCATCTCGAACAGGTTCTCGATGAGCGCTCCGTAGCTGGTCAGCAGCTGGTAGCTGCTGTACACACCGCGGTGTTCCAGGACGCTGTCCAGCGGCTCCATCTCCGGGAGCGGGGCGAACGTGATGGCCGTGAGCCGCTCGATGCAGTCGGTCGCCTTCGCCACCCACTGCTCGTAGATCTCGTCCCAGTTCTCGTAGTAGTGCCCGGCGCGGACGGCGAAGTCCTCCGCGCGGCGGGCGACCTCCGCGGGGTCGGTGACCGCGTTCGGGCTGATGTAGAGGTAGCCGTTGATGATCCGGTGGTCGATCCCCCCGGCCGGCGGCACCGGCCAGACCCGCGTCGACATCTGGCTGGCCGCCACCCACCAGTTCTCGGTCATGATGGTGTCGAACGGGTACAGCGGCTCGGGGTTGTGCATCCCGTCGAAGAACCAGAACTTGCCGTCCTCGAGTTCCCGACGCTCCTCGCTGAGCAGCGCGTAGTACGGGTACATGCTCTGCCATCCCTCGGCGCCGGCCGGGGTCTGCACTGCGAAGGGGCTGGCGAACCGCTGACCCGGGACCGCCTGCGCGGCTCCCTCGGAACTCGGGACGCCATTGGTCGAGGTGTGGGAACTGGTCATGCGGGCGCCTCCGCCTGGGACGGGATGGGGGACTGGTGCTCCGGCGCGGGGAGACCCGGCCGCTGGGCTGCTGGGACCGACGGAACTGCCGCGGCGGTGCCGGACAGCCCCTGCAGGTAGGCGAGGACGTCGTCGCTGTCGACGACGTCGCCGTACTTCTCGTTGATGTCGAACAGGCTCGCGTCATGGGGTGCCTGCGCCCGGTCGCCGACGCAGTCCCGCGGTACCAGGGTGGGGTAGCCGTGCTGGACGGCGTCGACGACGGTGGCGCGCACGCAGCCGCTGGTCGTCGCCCCGGCGACGATCACCGTGTCGGCCCGGACCGAGGCGAGGTACGACGCCAGCGCGGTGCCGAAGAAGGCCGATGCGCCCGTCTTGACGACCAGGTGCTCGTCGGTGCGCGGCGCCAGCCGCTCGTCGACGTCCACCAGGCGGGACCCCAGCTCCAGGGCCGCCATGCCGGTGGCCTTCTACAGCCAGGCGAGGTCACGGATCTGCCCGGGGTCGTAGGCGATCGTGGTGAACACGACCGGCACGCCGTCGGCCCGGGCCACCTCGAGCAGGCGGGCCGTGGCCAGCACCGGGCCGGACAGGTCGGCCCCGGTCGGGTACCGGTCGTCGGTGAACCCGTAACTGAAGTCGACGACGACGACGACCGGACGACTGCCCCGCTGCACCGGCCGGCCGAAGCCGGCCCGGTCGTAGACGCCGGCGCTCGAATCGAGGTCCACAGCTGTCCCTTCCCGAGTGATGGCGTCAGGAGCTGGCGCCCCATGACGGTGTGCGTGTCGCCGCGGTCGCAGCGTGGCATACATGTATACCAAGTGTGTCCGAGAGCACAAGGGCGGCGACGGGCGCCAGGTCAACCTTCGAGCATCCGAACCCGGAATGGAAGTGCGCGACGCAGACGTAACGCGGGCGACATCAGCTGTAACCCTGCTGTCATCGACCGTGCAGCGTGCCGCTGACCTGCGCGGATGAGGGTCTTGCCAGCGATGGCATACCGGTATACGTTCCCGCCTCAATCGATCCTGTGCCGTCGACTGCCGCGGATCGAGGCGCCACATCTCCTCCGCCCGACGCCGGTTCGGGCGGTCGGCTCCACCCCATGGACGGGTCAGCCCCACCTCACCCCAGCCGTCGGCGCCTCACGCGCCGTCGGCTCCTTCCCGCTGCACAGGAGACGGAATGGAACAGTTCCCCGAACAGGCGTCCACCAACTGGATCATGGCGACGTTCATCTACACGCTCGGCGCCGTGGCGGTGCTGCTGGTGCTCATCGGCCTCGTCCTCGTGGACATGGGCATGGTTCGCCGGCGCAACGTCCTCGACACGGTCGTGCAGAAGATCGGCGCCGCCATGATCGGCGGTCTCGGCACCCTGCTCATCGGCTACCCGAACTGGCAGTGGCAGTTCAACCAGGCCTTCGGCGTGCCCTCGCCGCTCTGGCAGGCGGTCAAGGACTGGTGGCTGGGGGGCAACTTCACCACCACCGCCTCGCGGTACATCGACCCCGCGGCGCTGCCCGAAGCCGACGTCCTGCAGATCTTCCTGGTCTTCTTCGTGACCTTCACGATGGCGACCATCGGCCTGATCCACACCGGCGTCGTCGAGCGGATCAAGCCGCTGCCGCTCTACGTGATGTCCTTCGTCATCGGCGCCGTGCTGTCCCCGCTGGTCGGCTATCTGTGCTGGGGGTCGCTGTCCCCGCTCACCCTGCGCGGCACCCACGACTTCGACGGCATCTTCCCGCTGTACATCACCGCCGGCACGTTCGTCCTCGTGCTCGCCTGGCGGGTCGGCCCGCGCCTGGGTGCGTTCCGTCCGCACGCCAGCGCCGCCCGGCCCGTCGGCCACAACGTCGGGCTGGTGGGCGTCGGAGTCCTGCTGATCATCTTCGCGCTGCCCTTCGTCACGATCGGCAGCGGTTTCATCGTCGCCGACGTCGGCTTCTTCGGCATCTCGTTCACCGAGAGCGGCATCGGGATCGTCATCATCAACCTGTTCGCCGCCATCCTCGGCGGCGCCACGACCGGTCTCGTCCTGGCCTACGCCCGCCGGGACGCCACCTGGGCGCTGCTGGGGCCCATCGCCGGCCTGGTCATGGGCGGAACGATGTTCGACGTCAGCACCGCCTGGATCTGCCTGCTGGTGGGCGCGCTCGGCCCGTTGGTCGCCCTCGGCACGGCCGCCCTGATGCGCAAGGCGCGGATCGACGACCCGAAGGTCGTCCCCCTCGCCCTGGGCCCCGGCATCGTGGGCGCTCTGCTCTGCGGCTTCCTGGAGTGGGGCACCCCCACGGGCGGCTACATCGGGCTCGAGGGCGACTACGCCGTCGGGGTCGCCGAGATCACGCCGTGGTGGCAGCTGGCCGGCGTGGTCGCCACGGTGCTGGTCGTCGGGGTACCGGCGCTGCTGATGTGCCTGGTCTTCGAGAAGTGGGGCGGTCTGCGCGTCTCGGAGGAGGCCGAACTCGTCGGCATGGACGTCATCCAGTGGGGGATGTCCAACTTCGGCGACGATCTCGGGGGTTCCCGCCCGGGCGCCGCTCCGGCTGCGGGGCAGGCGACGGTGCCGGCTCCGGCGACCGAGCCGGTCTGACCCGGTCGTCCGGCCCGACGGGGGCGTGCCCGCTGCCGGGCGCGCCCCCGTTCGGCGTCCGTCCGGGGGAGGCAGATCCGTGCAGCCGTATCCTCCGCTGTACGCGATGCGATGGCAGGCGATGCGGTCAGCGGTCGCCCGACCTGCCGAGGACGGAGCAACATGCAGCCCTTGGGACGCGGCCTCGTCCCCATGTCCCAGCGGACGAGTGAAGGAGTGGCGCGCATCCTGCGCACCGAGATCTTCTCCGGTCAGCTCAGGCCGGGCGAGCCACTGCCCGAGCGGCTCCTCGCCGAGCAGCTGGGGGTCAGCCGCACCCCGGTCCGGGAGGCGCTCTTCACGCTGCAGAGCGAGGGCCTGGTGGAGCTCACCCCGAACCGCGGGGCCACGGTCCGCACCATCACCTCGCACGACATCGTGCAGATCTACTCGCTGCGCGGCGTGCTGGAGTCCTACGCGGCCCGGGAGGCGGCGACCACGCGCACCCGGCAGGACCTCGACGCCCTGGAGGACGCCCACGCCAAGCTGGAGCGGATCACGACCGGGGGCACGGCGCCCGAGCAGGCGCTCGCCGATCTGGCCTTCCACACGATCATCAGCGAGGCCACCGGCAGCCGGCTGCTGCAGACGATCATGGGCCAGGTGCTGGCGTTCACCGTGAGCTACCGCTCCAACTACGCCTACCCGGCCGACCGCGCCAGAACCGCCATCACCGAGCACCGGGCGATCCTCGACGCGCTGCGCGAGCAGGACGCCGACCGGGCCGAGCAGTTGATGCGCGAGCACGTGGCGTCCTCCAGCCGGTTCGCGCTCCAGCACTTCAGCGACGCGGAGAACGCCGTCGTCACCTGACGGCACGCACGTCGCGCGCGGATGCCGCGGTCACATGTCCGTCAGACGCCGGATCCGTCGAGCAGGCGGCGGACGGCATCGGGGACACCGGCGAGCAGCTCGGCGGACAGCGGTCGCCCGCCCACCAGCCGGCCGGCGACGACGGGCGCGGTCCCGAGGGAGCCGAGCACCTCCAGCGCCTGGACGTCGGGCAGCGTCTCGAACCACCGCCGTCCCAGCTGGGCCCGGCCGCGGGCGGTCGGCCGGCCCCACAGCCGCAACCGGGCCATGCCGCCGTCCGGGAAGACGTCCAACCGCACCCGGTCGACCCCGGCCGTGCCGTCGAGCACGAACTGGTGCCGGGTGTCGGGCTGCAGGCGGGTGCGGGGCAGCACCGCGACCTCCTCGCCGTCGGACGTGCGCCCGGTCAGCGAGGCAGCGCCGGGGGCGTTGCCCAGGAAGTAGGAGGTGTCCAGCTCGGCCAGGGTGACCACGCCCTCGCAGGCCAGTGACACGTCCACCCAGTCGTTGCCCGGTCCACGGCGGCGGGCGTTCTCCCAACCCTCGCCCATGGACCGGGCCAGCCCGCGGCCGACCAGCTGGTGGGGGCTGCCGTAGAAGTCGTTGCTGACCGTGGTGACCCGGCCGCCGTTCTCCAGCGCGGCGAGGTCGAACGGACCGGCATCGACCAGCCGGGGGTCGGGGACCACGGTGCCGTGCACGCGGAGCCGGGCCACCCCGCCGTCGGGGTGGATGGCCAGCCGCACGTGGGTGACCCGGCGGCCGGAGTCGACGGGGAAGACGTTGGCGGTGTCCCCGGCCAGGTCGCCCAGCGGCAGCAGCGGCTCCCAGGTCGCCCGGGACAGCTCGTCGACCGAGGGGTGCCCCTCGATCGCGGCGCCCTCCAGCGACGCCTGCGGCGGGTAGTTGCCGGTGAAGAAGGCGGTGTCGACGACGACGGCGGCCACGATCCCCGGCGCGCCCAGCCGCACCACGGCCCAGTCGTGCCCCGGGGTGCGCCGGCGGCGGGTCTCCCAGCCGTCGTACTCCTTGCCGCGATGGCCGAAGTCGGTGCGGGCGACTGCCGGGTGCGGCAGCACGAGGTTCTCCTTGGCGGCGAAGAACTCGTCGTTCGCGGCGACCACGGCGCCGCCGAGAGCGCGGCCGGCAAGGTCGGGCAGCTCCAGCGGGTCGGTCATCGGTCTCCAGACGGGGGGCGGGCGGGCACGGTCACTCTGGCACGCCGGTCAGCCGTCCTGGCCCCGGATCAGCAGCCGGCCGGCCGGCGCACCGTCGGGCTCCACCACCAGCCCGCGCAGCCAGGTGCGCCGGACGACGCCGGCCAGCTCGCGACCGGCGTACGGCGTCACCGGGTTCCGGTGGTGCAGCGGGCCGACGACGCGGCGCTCGTCGGGCGCGAACGCGACCAGGTCGGCATCCCGGCCGGCGACGATGCCGCCCTTGCCAGGCAGTCCGGCCAGCCGGGCCGGTGCCTCCGACATCCACCGCACCACGTCGGAAAGGGTGAGCCCGCGGGCCCGGGCGCCGGTCCACACCGCAGGCAGCGCGACCTGTAGCCCGGCGATGCCACCCCAGGCCAGCCCGAAGTCGCCGACGTCGAGGCGCTTGAGCTCCGGCGTGCACGGCGAGTGGTCACTGACCACCAGGTCGATCTCCCCGGCGGCGAGCGCGGCCCACAGCGCCTCGCGGTGCGCTGCTTCCCGGATGGGCGGGCAGCACTTGTACGAGGTGTCGCCGTCGGGCACGTCCTCGGCGCTGAAGGTCAGGTAGTGCGGGCAGGTCTCGACGGTGATCCGGACGCCGTCGGCGCGGGCGGCACGCACCAGCGGCAGCGAGTCCGCGTCGGCCAGGTGGACGACGTGCACCCGGGCGCCGGTGTCCCGGGCGGCCGAGATGAGCCGGCCGATCGCCGTCTCCTCCGCCGCCCCCGGCCGGCTGGCGAGGAACGTCGCGTACCTGGTGCCGCCGGGGTCGGGGGCCGCAGCGATGACGTCGTCGTCCTCGCAGTGGGCGATCAGCAGCCCGTCGACGGCGGCCAGCTCGATCAGGACGACGCGCAGCTGCTCGTCGTCCAGCGGCGGGAACTCCGGCACCCCGGAGTCGAGCAGGAAGCACTTGACGCCGACCGCACCGGCCGCGAGCAGCTGCGGCAGCTGGCTGGCGTTGCCGGGCACCGCGCCGCCCCAGAAGGCCACGTCGACCGAGACCTGCCCCTCGGCAGCCTGGCGTTTCACGTGCAACGCCTTCACGTCCACCGTCGGCGGGATCGAGTTGAGCGGCTTGTCCACGATGGTGGTGACGCCGCCCGCCGCCGCGGCCCGGGTGGCGGAGGCGAAACCCTCCCACTCGGTGCGGCCGGGCTCGTTGACGTGCACGTGGCTGTCGACCAGGCCGGGGATCAGCACCTCGTCGTCGGCGAGCGTGGCGGCGTTCCCGCCGGCGTCGTGGAAGCCGGTGACCGCCCTGATCCGCCCGTCGGTGACGTGCACCGCGGCCGGCCGCTCCCCGTCGGGAAGCACCACCCGGCGGGCCCGGACCACGAACGACCCGCTCACCGGGCCACCTCCCGTTCCCGTTCCGGCGCCGCGTCGAGGGCGGCGAGCCGGGCGACGGTGTCGTGCAGTTCGCGGCCCCAGGCGGTGCCGACCCACCCCCCGGGCAGCGGCAAGCGGACGGCATCGTCGCCGGTGGCGACCACGCCCTCGGGACCGGTGCCCACGTGCACCGTGGAGACGTACGCGCGGGGCGCCACCGGGTGGAGCCAGGCCGGTGCGCCCGGCCCGAGGCCGATGCTGGTGTGCAGCAGCGGCACGCCGTCCCGTTCGATCCGGGTGGTACCGGTCCACCGTCCGGGCTCCTCGCCGGACCGGCCCAGCAGCACCTGCTCGGTGGCGGTGAGCACGCCGGCCGGGCCGAGCAGTGCGGTGAGGTCGGCGGCGTGCACCGCCCGGGCGGTGACCACGGTGGCCTCGGGCGCCAGGTCGAGCTCCCCGGCCACCTCCGCGCGGACCACCTGGCGGGACGGCGGGGACTTCCCGCGCGCGGGCAGCACCACGGCCGCGGCCACCGTGCGGACGGTCAACCGGGCCCCGTCCTCCACCACCAGCCGGATCTCCGCGTCGTCCCCACCCAGCGGACCGAAGGCGGCGGCCACGAGGTGCACCGTCACCGGCCCCGTCCGGCGGACGGCGAGCTGGCCGCTCGCCCGGACCACCGGCAGCACCGTACGACCGCGAGCGTCGCGCCGGGCGACCACCTCGACCAGCGTCCTCACCTCTCGGCTCCGCTCGCGGCGCACGGCTGCACTCCTCGCACCCCCCGCCCCCCGCTGCTCACGCCCGGGTCGTCGTCGCGCCGGCTTCCCGCAACGCCTTCCCCCGGACCTGCTCGCGCACCCACGCGGCGACCGGCGCGGCGGTCGGGTCCTCGCGCAGCGAGATGAGCAGGGTGGGCTTGCCGCCGCGGACGGCGTCGGCGTCGCGCCGCATGACCCCCAGGTCGGCACCCACCAGCGGGGCGAGGTCGGTCTTGTTGACCACCAGCAGGTCCGCCGACGTGACACCCGGCCCGCCCTTGCGCGGCACCTTGTCCCCGCCGGCGACGTCGACGACGAACACCTGCACGTCGACCAGCCCGTAGCTGAACGAGGCGGTGAGGTTGTCGCCGCCGGACTCGACGAAGACCAGTTCCAGCCCCGGGTGCCGGGACTCCAGCAGCTCGACGGCGTCGAGGTTGGCGGTGATGTCGTCGCGGATCGCGGTGTGCGGGCAGCAGCCGGTCTGCACCGCCTCGATCCGGTCGTCGGGCAGCACGGCGTTGCGGCGCAGGA
>JAOPWO010000270.1 GCA_025965635.1 Modestobacter sp.
GGTCGGAGGCGGTCCGCCGCCTGGCGCCCGCGGTGCTCGGCGTCCCGGTGCTCGTCCCGCCTCCCGGAGAGTTCGTGGCCGACGGGGCGGCGCGGCAGGCCGCGTGGGTGCTGGCCGGCGGCGACACCCCGCCGGTGTGGCCGGCCACCGAGACCGAGGTGTTCGAGGCCGACCCGTTGCCGCAGGTGCGGGAGCGCTACGCGGCGGTGCGCGAGCTGACCGCCGACCGCACCTGACCGGGGGCCGGGGGCCGGGTGGCGGAGCCTCCCTAGACTCGACCGAGGTGCCCGGCGATCCGTGCACCGGTATCGACGTCAGGAGTGTGCATGGCCGTCCGAGCCATCCGAGGTGCGACACAGGTGGCCGCCGACGACCGCGACGAGGTGCTGTCGGCGACCCGTGAGCTGGTCGCGACCGTCCTCGAGCGGAACGAACTCTCCTCGGAGGACCTGATCAGCATCCTGTTCACCGCGACGCCCGACCTGGTGTCGGAGTTCCCGGCGCTCGCCGCGCGCGAGCTGGGGCTCGGTGACGTGCCCTTGATGTGCGCCACCGAGATCGCCGTTCCGCACGCCCTGCCCCGGGTCCTGCGCCTGATGGCGCACGTGGACACCCCGCGGCCGCGCAACGAGGTGCAGCACGTGTACCTGCGCGGCGCCGTCGCTCTCCGACGGGACATAGCCCAGTGAGCGCTGACGTGATCACCCGCTTCCGTGGCCAGGTGACCCTGGACGGGCCGTCGGGGACCGGCAAGTCCAGCGTCGCCCGCGACGTCGCGGCCCGGCTGGGTGCCGCCTACCTGGACACCGGCGCCATGTACCGCGCCGCCACCGTCGCCGTGCTCGACGCGGGCGTCGACCTGACCGATCCGGAGGCGGTGGCCCGGGCGGTGTCCGACGCCGTCATCGAGATCGGGACGGCGGCGGACGCCGAGGTCGTCACGGTGGACGGCATCGACGTCGCCGTCCGGATCCGCGGCGCCGAGGTGACCCGCACCGTCTCGCCGGTGTCCGCCGTCCCGGCGGTGCGCCGGCAGCTGGTGGACCGGCAGCGGTCGCTGGTGGCCGCTGCGGACGCCGTGGTGGTCGAGGGGCGGGACATCGGCACCGTGGTGCTGCCCGACGCGACCGTGAAGATCTACCTGACCGCGGCGCCGGAGGCCCGGGCGCAGCGGCGGGCCGGTCAACTCGGCGTCACCGACCCGCACAAGATCGACGAGATCGCGGCCGACCTGCGCCGCCGGGACGAGTACGACAGCAGCCGGACCGACAGCCCGCTGCGCCCGGCCGCCGACGCGGTGGTCGTCGACAGCACCGGGCTGGACCGGGACGCCGTCGTCGACCGGGTGCTGGCGCTGGCGCTGTCCGCGGTGGGGGAGCCGGCATGAGCGGCCCGCAGCAGGGCCCGCTGCCGGTGGTGGCCATCGTCGGCCGCCCCAACGTGGGGAAGTCGACGCTGGTCAACCGGTTCCTGGGCCGCCGCGCCGCCGTGGTGCAGGACATCCCGGGCGTCACCCGGGACCGGATCTCCTACGAGGCGCTGTGGAACGGCAAGTCGTTCACCGTCGTCGACACCGGCGGCTGGGAGCCCAAGGCGACCGGCATGGCCGCCGCGATCGCCCGGCAGGCCGAGTACGCGATGAAGACCGCCGACGTGATCGTGCTCGTCGTCGACGCCTCGATGGGCGCCACCGAGACCGACCTGGCTGCTGCCCGGGTGCTGCGCCGCAGCACCACCCCGGTGATCCTGGTGGCCAACAAGGTCGACGACGAGCGCGGTGAGTCCAACGCCGCCGAGCTGTGGTCGCTGGGCCTCGGGGAGCCGTTCTCGGTCAGCGCCCTGCACGGGCGGGGCAGCGGTGACCTGCTGGACCTGGTGCTGGACGCGATGCCGGAGGCGCCGCGGGAGCAGGAGACCGAGGGCGGCCCGCGGCGGGTGGCGCTGGTCGGCCGGCCCAATGTCGGCAAGTCCAGCCTGATCAACCGGTTGTCCAAGGAGGAGCGCTCCGTCGTCGACTCCGTCGCCGGGACCACCGTCGACCCGGTGGACTCGCTGGTGAAACTGGGCGGCGAGGAGTGGCGGTTCGTCGACACCGCGGGGCTGCGCCGCAAGGTGAACACCGCCAGCGGCACCGAGTACTACGCCAGCCTGCGCACCGAGGCGGCGATCGAGGCAGCCGAGGTGGCCGTGGTGCTGCTCGCCGCGGACGAGGTGATCAGCGAGCAGGACCAGCGGGTGATCACCCAGGTGATCGAGGCCGGCCGGGCGCTGGTCATCGCGTTCAACAAGTGGGACGCGCTCGACGAGGACCGGCACGCCCAGCTGGAGAAGGAGATCGACCGCGAGCTGGCCAGGGTGAAGTGGGCCAGCCGGGTCAACATCTCCGCGGTCACGGGGCGCGGGGTGAACAAGCTGGCCGACCACCTCAAGGCGGCGCTGGCCGGCTGGGAGACCCGCGTGTCGACGGCGGAGCTCAACACCTACGTGCGGGCGCTGGTGCAGGAGACGCCGCCGCCGGCGCGGGGTGGTCGTGCCCCGAAGATCAAGTACGTGACGCAGGCGGACATTCGGCCGCCACGCTTCGTGGTCTTCTCCACCGGGTTCCTCGAGGCCGGGTACCGGCGGTTCCTGGAGCGCAAGCTGCGGGAGAAGTTCGGGTTCGAGGGCACCCCGATCGACGTGTCGGTCAAGGTCCGCGAGGGCCGGGGGAGCGAGAAGAAGCCGGGGTGACCGGTCGCCGGACGCCCTGAGGGCGTGCGGTAACCTGCTCCAGCAGCGATCGAGCGCGACCGGCCCCGCCGGACGTGCTCGGCGCTCGGGCTGTAGCGCAGCTTGGTAGCGCACTTGACTGGGGGTCAAGGGGTCGCAGGTTCAAATCCTGTCAGCCCGACAGAGTGAAGTTGCAGGTCAGGGGCCGTTTCCGGGAGACCGGGAGCGGCCCCTCTTCCTGTTAGGACGGCTTTGACCACCATGTGGGCCACCATGTGGGCCACCATTGGCCTGCCGAGGACGCGGCCGAGCGTCGCGACGACCTCCCGCGAGACGTCCGGTGCCACGTGCCCGTGGACGTCGCCGGTGATCGTGATGGAGGAGTGCCCGAGGATTTCCGAGACCACCTTCAGCGGGATGCCGTAGGTGAGCATCACGCTGGCCGCTGCGCGGCGCACTGTGTGGAGTCCGGCGCCGGGGATGCCGGCTCGTGCGGCCGCGACCTTGAAGGCCCGGAGGGCGTTGTGCGGGTCGCAGGGTTGACCGTCTCGGTGGTGAACACGTAGCCGGTCTCCTGCTACGTCGAAACTTTCGTGCAGCCTCTCCGCGGCCTGGGTCTGCTGCACCGTGCACCGAACCGTCCCGGGTTCAGTGGAGGCTGGGTCCTGCCGGTTGGTCCTCGGTGAGGCCGGCGGTCTGACGGTAGTAGCTGTCCTCGAACTCGACGGGCGGGATGTCGCGGCAGTGGCTGTGGAGCCGGCGGTGGTTGAACCAGTCGACGTGCTCCAGGGTCGCGAGTTCGACGTCGTCGAGGCCCCGCCAGGGGTCGCGGCGGGGAATGTGTTCGGTCTTGCAGAGCCCGTTGAGGCGCTCGGCGGCGGCGTTGTCGTAGCTGTCGCCGTCACTCCCGACCGAACGCAGCACCTCGGCTTCATCGAGGCGCTCGGTGTAGCGCACCGAGGGGTACTGCTTGGCTTCAACCGGTTGCTGTGGTGGACCAGCCCGCCGGACCGCGCCGACCAGCCGCAGCTCGCCCATCAGGCGTTCGATCTGGCAGCGCGGAGCTCGCACACCTCGCGCTCGAGCTCCGCGATCCGCTGCCGGTCCTCCGTCGAGGTCCCGGGTCTGCGGCCCGCGTCCATCAATCCCGGGGCGGTTCATCCCGGCTGCCCTTGCACCCCTGGAACGTGCCCTGGGGCTGGCTGAGCGGGAGGGCTACGTCCGGAGCTTCGTGGATGAGGGCGCCCCCATGGCCTTCCTCCTGGGAGCGGCTGCGCAACAGGGGGCCGCCCCGAATCACCTCCGCCGAGTCCTGGCAGTCCTCGACACGACCGGGGACAGCAGGCCCTGTCCACCAGAGCCCGATCGATCGACTGAGCGCACGCGAGCTGGACGTGCTCCGGCTGCTCGGAACCGAGCTGGACGGGCCGGAGATCGCCCGTGAGCTGTTCGTGTCGCCGAACACCGTGCGAACGCACACGAAGGACATCTACGCCGAGCTCGGCGTGCACGACCGTCGGGCGGCGGCCCGCCGGGCCGAGGATCTCGGTCTGACGTCGCGAACTTCCGGCCAGGAATCCGGACGCGCCGGCGTCCGCGACCAGTGGCACCAGGCTGCCGAGCCGTCCCTCGGCGGCGAGATGACCGCACGTCGTGCCCGATCCCATCCTGCCTCTGGCGGTCTGTGCTGCCACCTCGCCGCGGGGCGATCGACGGGGTCACCACATCAATCACCACGCCTGGTGATCCGTGCTCATCACATCCGCTCCTACCTTCCGCTTCCAGCAGCGAATTCCGCAGACGCTGGCTGAAGTCGATCCCCACACGCAAGATATCGGCAGGAGATCCGTGAACGACATGTCGACCGGTCACCATCACGATTGCGGCCGGTACGAGATCCGCCTCAAGGGGCACCTCGATTCCCGCTGGGCCGCGTGGTTCGACGGAATGAGCCTCGCCAACGAGAGCGACGGCACAACCGTCATTCGCGGACCGGTGATCGACCAGGCCGCGCTGCATGGCTTGTTGCAGAAGCTGCGCGACCTGAACCTGCCGCTGGTCTCGGTCACCCAGGTCGACCTGACCGCAGCCCCGACCGACCCTCGACAGCTCATGGAGCCACAGAAGGAGACTGAAACAACGATCACCGCCCCCGACCCACGACGCGGCCACGAGTCCCGATGAACCAGGTGAGAAGGGCCGCTCTCGTCACGGGCGGGCTCAATCTGATGACCACCGTCGCCTCGATCCCGGCACTCGTCCCGAAGACCCGCGCTGGACGCCGACCACACTGCCCGTCGAGCACGCAGCGTGGCCCACCAGGGGGCGACCGCCGCACGCGCAGGTCCACAGCACGTCGGAATTGAGTCTCTTGCTCTCCCCGCCCTCCTCGGCCGCCCGCCTAGGGCTGTTCCCCATCGAACTTCATCGGAGGAAAAGCCATGTCCCATCCCGTCCCCGCGACGCTCTATCGCATCGCTGCGGTTGCTGGCTGCGGAAGCGCCGTCGTGCTGCTCATCAATGCCGCCAAACGCGCGGAGTTGATCCCGACCTCTGCCTTCACGCAACTGGTCGCCCCGCTCGCACAGATCCTGGCGCTGGCCCTCGTCACCGCTCTCCATCTCGCCGTCGGTCGCCGCACGGGCACCGTCGGTCTCGTCGCCTTCCTGCTGAACTGGTTCGCACTGTCCGCCCTCGTCGGCGTCGAGTTCGTGATCAATCTCGTCTTCAGCGACCTCCCGGTCGAGACGATCGAGGCACTCCGGGACGGCTCGCTAGGTATCGCACTGACCGCGGCATCCATCCTGTTCCTGCTCGGCAGCCTTGCCTTCGTCACCGCCATGCTCCGCACCCGCGAGCTCCCCACAGCGCCGCTCGTCCTGTACGCCGTGGGCGTCGTACCGATCGCGCTGCGAGCCTTCGTGCCCGAGGCGATTCTGGACCTCGGACTGGTCACCCTCGCCGTGGGAGTCGCCTGGCTCGGGATCTGGCTCTTCGGCAGCGCCGGCCGCATCGCCACCTGGAAGATGCCCGGCACCGCGTCCGCCCACCGCGAAGTCCACGCCTGAGAGTCCACACGGCCGGGCTCCTGCGCGGGACCCGGCCGCTCTCCGCGCACGACAGGCCCATCCGGAAGGAAGTCAGCCCGTGATCACCACCGATTCAGGCACCAGAAGTTGCGTGTCTGCACCCGCCGTCGACGTCAGGTCCACCCCGAGCCGGGACCGCGTGACGAGATTCGTGCGCCCCCTCGAGGCCGGCAGGCCGACCACCATGCGAAGTCCCTGGAGCCGGAGCTCGCCCGCCCCTCGGTTCTCGACCACGCCGCCGAGGCCGGGCGCGCGGCGCTACTGGGCGATCAGCCGGTGATCATCCCGATCGTCTACCCGCTGGTGTGGCGTCCGATGCGCACGACGTTCTGGACGCTCTCGGCCTGGACGGACAGGGACGCGTCGGACGCCTTCGTCCGGACGATGCCGCACCTGGTCGTGATGGGAAAGCTGCGCACCCACATGGGGCCCACCAGGTCACCACCTGGATGGCGCCGGGCTCCGCCCTTCCCATCGCCTGGGACGACGCCTTGGAGCGCCTCATGCGGGCCTCCACCCCCGAAGGCCCGGCCTCTCCCTAGCCCGCGCCCTATCGATCCACCGATCTGCTCAGCCACCACGACACAACACAGGTGATCACCATGATCTTCTTGCTCGCGCTCATAGGCGCCACCCTGGTCGCCGCAGTCTTACCGGCCCGGTTCGGCCCGCGCTCCACCCGACGGGCCACCCGCCTGGGCATGGCCGCCGCGATGGTGTTCGCCGGCGCGTCGCACTGGACCATGCCCACGCCCTTCATCCAGCATCTGCCCTCCTGGGTTCCCGCCGCGGACACGCTCATCCTGCTCACCGGCGGCATCGAGGTCGCCCTCGGCGCGGCGCTCCTCACGCGGCAGCCGTGGCGGCGGCTTGCCGGCCTGGCGCTGGCCGCCTACCTGGTCTCCGTCTTCCCGAGCAACGTCTACGTGGCCATCGCCGCAGTGGAGGTCGACGGGCAGCCCGGCGGCTGGTACCCGTGGTTCCGCCTGCCGCTCCAGGTCCTCTTCGTCGCCTGGGCTCTGTGGAGCACCGGATGGCACCGGCGGCAGCTGCGCTCGGTCAGGAGGATCTTCGACAGCGCCCATCGGTCCACCCCGGCCCTCGCCGTCCCGGGCCGGGTGCACCAGTGACCGGCGCGCCTCGTGGGTCCCCGTGGTCCTTGTGGTCCGCGGTTCCCACACCCGCGCACCTGCGCGAGTGTGCCCGGGAATGCTCGTCCCCGGTGGAGGGACTGCCCCCGGTTCGGTTGACTCCTTGCCCGTGAGGCTGCGGCCTCGCTGGAAGGATCAGCATCGTGCCCAAGCCGTTCCCGTCGGAGTTCCGGCGTGACGTCACCGCCTCGGACGGCTCACCCCCGTCGAGTACGAGACGCTCTCCCACGCCGCAACCGCGGCCTGACCATCCCATCCGACGAGTCAACCGACATGGGGGCAGTCCCCGCGGTCCCTGGCGCAGCCCACCTCGCACACTCGACGACCTCAGCGAGGCGGCAGTCGTCGTCAGGCTGATGACACGCGACGCGGAGGTCATGGCAGCGGTCGAGTCATTCGAGCGACAGGCTGTGGAGACCGCGCGGACGGCCTCGACGCGCAGCTGACGCACCTTCGTCTCGCGCCCCCCCTCGACGCGATGCAGTCCTACGACGCAAGACAGCGGCGACCATTCCACAATGCGACCAGACGGTCACCGTCGTGTCGCGGGTCCCGCGCGCCGGGAACCGCCGGTCGTGCGGAAAATGCGGCGGCTTGCGCTCCCGGATCACCGACGTCGGCCGGGATGTCGCACGGGAGGGGTGGCTGTGATTTTTCAAAGCGCACTGAGCCCCCCGTGGTCATCGGTGGGTTTGTGCGTCGATCACGCGGTTTCCGGGTGGCGCACGTCGATGGCCAAATTGCGGCGTTGCAAGCGTCCGCAGGGGTTCACCGACGTCCTCGCATCTCTTTGCGTTGCGCCAACAAAGTCTGCGAACCACCGCAAATGCCGCCCTTGGCAGTGGGGAGGTCATCAGTTCGGTTCCCCAGCTCCACCCGTGGGACTCCCAGCTCATCGGGCCCGGGTGCGTTGAGAGGTCCGTAAAGGCCCGCGTTGGCGGTGACAGCAGGTCCGCGCGCGCATGCTGTGCGCAGAGGATGCGGTAGCGCGAAGCCGGCAATGGCGCGTCCGATGGCGATCTCGTCGACGTCGTCCGGCCGGGGCGCCTTGGAGGGCGCCGGAGTGGCGTCGGCGGTCGATGTCGTCCCAAGCCGACGGTGCTGCCAGCCTTGGGCGGTGGCATGGCCTTGAGCGGTGTCGGCGGCAGCGCGCTGCTCGCCGGGCGCCCCGGTGCGGGGTGTTCCGCAGGCGTTCGTACAGTGCGGCGACGTCCTGAGCGGTGTGTGCGGTGACCGACGGGCTGGTCATCGTGCGCTGGAGGCTGCTCGGGCGACGGTCGAGCTGAGCCGCCAGGAGCTCGGGATCCCGCCCGGCATGGATGTTCACCGTCCCGGCGACGCTGGCCCGCACCGGACGACGCCCACTGATGCACCTGGTCGATCACCACCCGTGGGTCGAAGTCGTCCACGACGCCGACGCGCGGCTGCGCGCCCGGATCGCCGGCCGGACGAAAGATCCGGGGCTGGATTGCGACGCAGGAAATGAAGCGGACCTGACTTCATGGTGGGTCCCGCGAGACGAGAGCCCCGCCCCGATGGGCCAACCACACCGCTATCCACGACCCGGTACTCAGCTGTTACACAGGAGCGCCTTCCATGCCGGCGAAAATCAAGCTTCCGGCGGGGACGGGGCTGGCGCATCTACTCGCAGATCGTGACGGGCACGCCGATGATGCGTCGTGGCGCAAACTCCCCGCAGTTTCGGAGTGCAAGTGCTTGCTACTTGGGCGGCACCGTCCAATCCTTGTAGCGAGCGAAGGGGGTGATAGGTCTACCGATCAGGAAAGCGCGTCCGTGAGGTAGTTGGCCTGCGCCTGGCCTGTGCCGCTCGGGGTGACCGGCGCTTTCCCTCCTCGCCTTTTCCTTTCGCCGCAGGTCGCGGCTTCGTCGTGGGCCCGCAGTGCGCATCGGTCATTCTTCACCATCAGCGTTCGATCAGTCCGATGTTCTCTCTGGCGCCCTCTGTCAGGGGAAAAGCGCGGAGGAAGCGCGCCCGAACGGGCGCGTCCGCTGAATCCGAGAAGGAGTCAAACCCATGTCCTACAACGGGCACTCGAACGACGACGGCTGGCACAAGTGGCACGGCGACGACGACAGGGGCTGGCACAAGTGGCACGACGACGACAAGGGCTGGCACAAGTGGCACGACGACGACAACAAGGGCTGGCACAAGTGGCACGACTGACGGCCGCGTAGTCACCAGCCGGACCGGTCCGGCCCTGTCGGTGGCCCTCCCCGCTGCTCGGTGGGGAGGGCCACCCCGGGCGGAGCAGGTGCCCAGACGAGAGGTGAGCCCGTGTGGGACGTTGTGCGCACGCTTGTGCGGCCCGGCGTGGAGGACGAGGGGCTGGTCGAGGTCGCTCCCGCGGTCGGTGTCCGGGAGGTCTACCGCCGGTTCTGGCCGTACGCCCGGCCGCTGCGCTGGTGGCTCCTGGTCGGAGTGCTGTTCGGCAGTGCCGGGCCACTGCTGGGCGGGCTCGGCATCTGGCTGTCCAAGATCCTGGTCGACGAGGTGCTGGTCCCTCGTGACTTCGCGGCCTTCCCCTGGCTCGCGGGGGCCTACGTCGGCATCACGGTGGCCACCGGCGTCATCGGGTTCGTGGGAATCTACGTCGCGGCCTGGACCGGGGAGGACTTCCTGCACCGACTGCGGACCTCGGTCTTCGCCCACCTCCAGACCCTGTCGGTGAGCTTCTTCGACCGGCGGCGCCTCGGGGACATCATCAGCCGGCTCACCGGCGACATCGTCGCCATCGAGGGGATCGTCCTGTCCGGGGTCGCCGGGTTGTTCGTCTCGGTCGTGAAGGTGTTCGTCTTCGGCGGCGTGCTGTTCTTCCTCAACTGGCAGCTGGCCCTGATCTCCCTCGTCGTCGTCCCGCTGTTCTGGCTGCTCTCCCGCTCGTTCGCCCGCAGGATCAAGCAGGCCTCCGGCGAGGTCCGCCGCCGCAGCGGATCGATCGCCAGCGTGGTGGAGGAGAGCCTGGGCAACGCCCCCCTCGTCCAGGCGTACGGCCGTGAGCAGGCAGAGATCCGCCGGTTCGCGGGCCAGTCACGAGCCAGCGTCGCGGCGACGCTGCGGGCCGAGCGGATCGGCGGGCTGTTCTCCCCCCTGATCGATCTGGTGCAGGTCCTCGGCGTGATCTCCATTGTCGGAATCGGGGCTTGGCAGCTCAGCGCCGGCCGCATCACGCTCGGGGAGCTGCTGGCGTTCCTGCTCTCCCTGTCCATGTTGTACGGCCCGATCAGCGGGCTGGGGCACATGTCCACCGGGCTGTTCGCGGCCGCCGCGGGTGGTGAGCGGATCCTCGAGCTGCTGGACCAGCAGCCCGAGGTGCGCCGCCCGGAACACCCGGCTCCGCTCGGCCGGGCAGCCGGCCGCATCCTGGTGGAGGACATGGGCTTCCGTTACCCCGATACGACCGCGGACGTACTCCGGGGCATCTCCTTCAGCGCCCAGCCGGGGCAGACCACCGCGCTCGTCGGGGTCAGCGGCGCGGGCAAGTCGACGATCGCCCGGCTCCTTCTGCGGTTGTACGACCCGACGTCGGGCCGGATCACCCTGGACGGCCACGACCTCCGTGACCTCGACCCGGCGGAGTTGCGGGCGAACATCGCGATCGTCCTGCAGGAGACGCTCCTGCTGGACGACACCGTCGCCGAGAACATCCGGGCCGGACGCCCCGATGCCACGGACGACCAGGTCGTCGCCGCGGCGAAGGCCGCCGACGCGCACGAGTTCATCGAGGAGTTGCCCGAGGGCTACGCGACCCGGGTGGGTCAGCGTGGCCGGTTGCTCTCCGGCGGCCAGCGGCAGCGGGTGGCCATCGCCCGGGCCATGGTCCGCGATGCGCCGGTCCTCCTGCTCGACGAACCCACCGCCGGCCTGGACGCCCGGGCCAGTGACCGCATCCTCGCCCCCGTACGCCGGCTGATGGCCGGCCGGACGACGATCGTCATCTCGCACGACCTGCTGACCGTGGCCGAGGCCGACCAGATCCTGTACCTGGACCGGGGACGGATCGCGGAGGCCGGCACCCACGAGCAGCTGCTGCGGGCGGGCAACGGCTACGCCTACCTGTACCGCCTGCGGCACCCGGAGTCCCGGCGAGTGGCTCCCTGCCCCGGCCCGCGAGCCGCCGGCGATGGCCGGCGCGGGGCCCCCGGACCGGATCCCGAACCGGTCGCCCCCACAGCCGTACCTGAGCACGACGGGGCGTCGGGCTCCACGTCCGCCGGTAGGCCGGCGTCGTCCGCCCCCCTGGGAGCCGAACGGCCCGCTCCGGTGCCCGGGAGGCCGCCCGCCCCGCCCCGAGCCGGTACGCAGCCTCATCTGCGCCGCGGCTCTCCGACCGACGTCCCCGCGCCGCCCGTGCCCTCTGGAGTCGAATCATGAAGACCGTGTGCATCGGCGCTGGCCCTGCCGGCCTGTACACCGCCATCTGCCTGAAACTGGCCGAGCCCGACCACGACATCACGGTCCTCGACGGTGATCCGCGGGGCGCGACCTACGGATGGGGAGTCTGCTTCTCTGACGACGTGTTCGACCTCCTCTACGCCAACGACCGAGTGAGCGCCCGGACGGTGCGCCGCGCGTCGGTGCGCTGGCAGGGCCAGGAAACCCACCTGGACGGCGGAGTCTCGCGCATGGGGGGCTACGGGTACGCCGTCCTGCGGGCCAGCCTGCTGGAGGCGCTCGAGCGGCGTGCCATCCAGCTCGGTGTCCGGGTGGAGCACGACCACCCGGTCGAGGACCCGACCGAGCTGGCCGACGCCGACCTGGTGGTGGTGGCGGACGGAGCCGGCAGCCGGGTCCGACAGCTGTACGCGGATGCATTCGGCACCCGGGTGGAGACGGGGCACAACCCCTACATCTGGCTGGGCACGGACACCGTGTTCCACGGCATGGTCTTCGCCGCCGAGCCGACGCCGACGGGGTGGATCTGGTTGCACGGCTACCCGTCCAGCCGCCACGTCAGCACCTGTGTCGTGGAGTGCACCGAGGAGACGTGGCGCTGGCTGGGACTGGACGAGCGGGACGAGGAGGACGGGCTACACCTGCTCGAGAACCTCTTCCGGCAGGTGCTGGAAGGCCGTTCCCTGATCAGCCAGTCGCGTGGCGAGCCCGCCCGGTGGCTGCGGTTCAGGGACGTGACCAACGACCGCTGGACGCACGGGAACGTGGTGCTCATCGGCGACGCCGCCCACACCACGCACTTCACCGTCGGATGGGGCACCAAGCTTGCCCTCATCGACGCCGTGGAACTCGTCCGCAGCATCCGGGACTACCCCCACGACCTCCCAGCGGCCCTGCGCGACTTCGACGAGCGATCCCGGCCCTTCATGCGGCGCGTCCAGTCCGCAGCCCGCGGCAGCATGGCGTGGTACGAGCACGCGGACGACTACCTCGCCGGCCGCACCGCCGTCGAGGCCGCCTACGCCATGGCCACGCGGGACTCGGAGCGGCCACGGCGCAACGTCGAGCACTTCCAGCGGAAGCAGCGCCCCCCTGCTCGGTGGATGCGCGACGCCCGTCAGACGGCCGAACGGATCCGGCGGGCCGCGCAGCGCGGCGAGTACACGCTCGTACCGGCCTGGCAGCGCGGCCCCGCCCCCGTGACCCGTCCGTCGCCCCTACGCGAGGCGTCGCAGCCGGCAGCCCGCCAAAGGCCGGCGGGGGTGGGGGGCGGCAGCTCGCCGCGCGCCTCCTGAGGCCTGTCACGAACGACGACGATGCCCGACGTCGTCCCGCCGGGCGGGACGCGGCATCGCCGCGTGAGCCTGCTCCCCCGGTTGGCATCGCATGTTCTGCCCCACAGGGGAGAACAGCTCAAGGCGGTGAACCTCTGGCTCCTGCGGGACCCTGCCGGATCCGATGAAGGCGTCGAGGACCGACCGCTGCAGCCGGACGCACGTGCCGAGCTTGACGTAGGAGATGCGGCGTCCGGCGGCGAGGCGGCGGACGAACCGCTCGCCGGTCCGCAGGTGGTCACCGGCCTGACTGGCGGTCAGCAGCTCGTCGGGGGAGGCGGAAGCGTCGGCGACCGCCTCGGCGGCCACGACGTGGAAGACCATGAAGGGAGGATGACCGGGGTTCCCTGTTCCGCTCGTGCTCTGCGCCGCGGCGCGCCCCGATTCTCGAGGCGTCGCGATGGCGCGAGCTGCCAGCTCGCCAGCACTCAACTCGCCCTTGAAGCTGGAGGACCACTGCTGCAGGGAGGAGCGTCGTCCAGGCGGTCAGCGGCCTCGCGTCGCTGCGGCGGCGTGACATGGCTGTCGATGTCTGGCCGATGGCGTACGACGAGTGGCCCAGGGGCTCCTGCACGACCGCGGAGTGCGTTCACGTACCCGGCCGTGAACAGGCGGGAGTCCGGGCGGTTGATCACCGCAGGGCCGGCCTCGCGGCTGCTCCGGTCGCCGACCAGGTTGCCGGTGATCGCGGCGGCGGGAGGCGCGCGATGAGCGACGACCACAGCGGGGCGATGAGTCGCCGGGAAGGAGGAACCCCACGAGCAGCCCGCACTCGGCGGACAGGACGATCATGATCCCGATCGAGTCGAAAGTGTTGATCAGGTGCGCCGGGTCCAGAAGCGCGCTCCTGCCGGTCAGCTACTGCTCACCGACCTGGACGTCGCCTGCACGCCGGCGTCACCCCGGGGGGAGAGTGACGACGACCCGGCCGCCCGCCGACGAGGCGGTGGCGTGCACGGTTCCCCCGGCAGCGATCACGAGCCGGCGGACCAGTGCGAGGCCGAGACCCGCCCCGGGATGCCCGTCCTCGGGAGCGCCTCTGAACCCCGGCTCGAAGGCCCGCTCGGCCACCGCCTCACTCATCCCCCGACCATCGTCGCTCACCGTGACCACGACCTCGCCGGGGCCCCGCACGGCGTGCACCCGTACCCGGGAACGGGCGAAGCGGACGGCGTTGTCGACCAGTGGCGACAGCGCGCGCGCCACCACATCGGCGTCGACGCCCACGATCAGGTCGTCCGGACAGTCGACCACCACCGGCGTCCCGGTGGTCCCGCCGTCGTCATCGGCCAGCCGGGTCAGGACTTCCGCGAGCCGGCACCGGCCAGGGGTGATCCGGTCGGCGCTGCGCGCGGCCGACATCATCGTGTCCAGGATCGAGGTCATCGACCGCGTCGACCGATCGATCGCCTGGTGCGCGGCCCACTGCTCCTGCGCGCTACGGGGCTGGGCGGTGAGGAGGTCCACCTCGGCCTGCACCCGGGCCAACGGCGTGCGCAGCTCGTGGGACAGCTCCTCGGAGAACCGCTGCTCGTGGCGGATCACGGCCGCCAGCCGGTCCAGCAGCTGGTCGAGGGTCTCGGCCAGCTCCGCCAGCTCCGCCGGGCGCGGCTCGGCACCGAACCGGCGCTCGACGTCGTCCGCGCTCCACCGGCTGGCCTGCGCGGTCATCTGCTGGACCGGCCGCAGCGCCCGCGTGACGTTGGCGCGCAGCACCAGGTGCACGATGACGATCAGCAGCACCGCCACTCCCACGCTGCCGAGCAGGGCGAGCCGCTCGACCGTCCGGTAGGGCGACAGCGAGGTGCTGGTGACGACGGCCGCGACCTGCCGGCCGCCCTCGGTTATGGGAAGCGACCGCAGCCGCAGGGGCTCGCCCCATTCCAGGTCACGGGTGGTGTCACCGACCCGGGCCAGATCGACCGCGACAGCGTCCAGCGCAGGGCTGCTGCCTGATGGGCTCTCCACGAAGACGCCTGCGGCATCGACGATCCAGGTCCCGACGTCCAGAGCCCGGTCGTCGCGGGTCTCCAGCACCGACACCGTCCCGTCGGGGGCGACCTGCACGGTCTGTGCGGTGGCCTCGGCCCGGGCCTGCAGCACATCGTCGGCCTGCGTGGCCAGCCCCCGGGCGAGCAGCAAGTTGGCTCCCACGGCCAGCAGCAGCACCCACAGGGCCACCACGAGCGAGGCGGACCAGGACAGCCGGTTGCGCAGGCTGGTCCGCCCGGACGGCCGGAGCCTGTCGACGAGCGTCATGTGAACGTGTAGCCCACACCGTGCGCGGTCTCGATCGACCGGCCCGGCTCACCGGCGGCACCGACCTTGCGACGCAACCGGGCCACGTACTGGTCCAGTGTGTTGTCGGCGACGCGGGCCCCGTCGGGCCAGCCCGCGGCGAGCAGATCCCGGCGCCGGACGACCTCACCCGGCCGGCCCATCAGCACGGCCAGCACCCGGAACTCCGTCGGGGTCAGCCGCTGAGTGCCTGCGGGGCCGAGCAGCGCGTGCGAGACAGGGTCCAGGGACAGGCCGCTCGCCCCGGTGCGCACCGGCGCCGACCGGCGCAGAGCCACTCTCAGCCGCGCCACCAACTCGCTGACGTGGAAGGGCTTGGCCAGGTAGTCGTCAGCACCGGCAGCGAATCCCGACAGCACGTCGTGCAACTGGTCGCGGGCGGTGAGGAAGAGCACCGGCGCTGTCACCCCGCGGGCGCGCAGGGCCTGGCAGACGTCACGGCCGTCGGAGTCGGGCAGCCCGATGTCGAGCACCACCGCGTCGAACGCCTGGGCCGGGTCCCGCTGCACCGCCGACAGCGCACCGGCACCGTCGCTGGCGGTGACCACGGTCAGCCCGTGCTCGCGCAGTCCCCGCGCCACGAGGTCGCGGAGCTGGTGGTCGTCCTCCACCACGAGGACACGGGCCTGGCCGGGGATGCTCACGCCGCCATGATGGCGGCGGAGCGCACGGTCGTCCCGGACCGGTCGTCAGGTGCTCAGGTCGTGTGCAGGACCGCGGCGCGACGGTGCGCCCATGGACACGACTCGAACGGCCGTCGGAACGGCGCGCGCGCTGCTCAGCAAGGTCCCCGAGGTCACCATCTGGTTCTGGGCCATCAAGATCCTGGCGACCACGGTGGGCGAGACCGCCGCGGACTACCTCAACGAGACCCTGGGCTTCGGCCTGACCGGCACGACGCTCGTCGTCGGTGCGGTCTTCCTGGTCGTCCTCGGGTTCCAGTTCCGGGCGCGGCGCTACGTGCCCCCGCTGTACTGGGCGACCGTCGTGCTGATCAGCGTCGTCGGCACGTTGATCACCGACAACCTGACCGACAACCTCGGGGTGCCGCTCGAGGTCACCACCGCGGTGTTCGCCGTAGCGTTGGCCATCACCTTCGCGGCCTGGTGGTCGGTGGAGAAGACGCTGTCGATCCACAGCATCGTCACCCGCCGCCGGGAGGCCTTCTACTGGCTGGCCATCCTCTTCACCTTTGCCCTCGGCACCGCCGCCGGCGACCTGGTCGCCGAGCGCCTTGGCGTCGGTTACTGGTGGTCGGCACTGCTGTTCGCCGTGCTCATCGCCGCTGTGGCTGTCAGCCACCGGGTGTTCCGGGCCAACGCGATCCTGACCTTCTGGATCGCGTACGTGCTGACCCGTCCATTGGGTGCCTCCCTCGGTGACGGATTCTCCCAGGCCGAGGTGGACGGCGGTCTTGGCCTGGGCACGACGCTGACCAGCGTCTTGTTCCTCCTGACGATCCTGGCCGTAGTCGCCTACCTCTCGGTCACCAAGCGGGACCAGCTCCCGCCGGTCGACGCGGGCGAGGCGCTGCCCGCCGGGCGGCACCGCTGACCCGGTCCCGCCGGCTGCACGTGGATGGCCGGCCGGCCGGCCGGCGATCCGCGTGAGGGTCCTGCTGGTCGACGACGAGGTCGGGCTGACCCACGCCATCGCCCGGGGGCTGCGCGCTGAGGGGCACGCTGTCGACCTGGCGCACGACGGGATCAGCGGGCGGGACGCGGCGCTGCGCGGCGGGTACGACGTCGTCGTCCTGGACATCATGCTGCCCGGTCTGCAGGGGTACCGCGTGCTGGAGGAGTTGCGGGCCGGCGGGCTGACCACCCCGGTCATGATGCTCAGCGCCAAGGACGGCGAGTACGACCAGGCCGACGCCCTGGACCTGGGCGCTGACGACTACCTGACCAAGCCGTTCTCCTTCGTCCTCCTCGCCGCGCGGCTACGGGCGCTGGTCCGCCGGGGAGCCGCCGGTACGCCGTCGTTGCTGCGCGCCGGCGAGCTGGTGCTGGACCCGGGCCGGCACCGGGTGCACCGGGGCGCGACCGAGATCGCGTTGACCCCGCGCGAGTTCGCCCTGCTGACCTTCCTGATGACCAACGCCGACCAGGCGGTGAGCAAGACCCGGATCCTCCAGGAGGTCTGGGACGACGCGTTCGACGGGGACGTCAACAACGTGGAGATCTACGTCGGCTACCTGCGCCGCAAGATCGACGTGCCGTTCGGACGCGCCAGCATCCGCACCGTCCGGGGCGTGGGCTACCTGTTCGACCCCGACGGCGGCTGACCGGGCAGCTCCACCTCGACGCGCGCGCCGGCCATCTCACCGGTGTCGGTGAACTCGACCGTGCCGCCGTGCGCGGCGACGAGCTCACGGACGATCGCGAGGCCGAGGCCCGAGCCACCGTCGCCCCGGGTGCGGGCCTCGTCGAGCCGGACGAATCGCTCGAAGACCCGTTCCCGGTCGGCTACGGGCACCCCGGGACCGTCGTCGTCGACCCGGAACCAGGCGCCGCCCGGCGTCGGCCCGCACGCCAGGTGGACCTGCGTGGCCGCGTGCCGGGCCGCGTTGTCGACGAGGTTGCGCAGCACCCGCGCCAACGCCGACCGGTCTCCCCAGGCGCGCGCCGGGGCGATGTCGGCAGACACGATGATGCCCGGTCGGCCCTGGAGCCGGGCGCGCTCGGCGGCGATCAGGTCGTCCACGTCGACGTCCTGGAGCCGGCTGTGGCGGCCCTGTCCCTCGTCCGCGCTGGCCAACGTCAGCAGGTCGGTGACGAGCTGCTCCAGCCGCGCCGTCTCGGTGAGCACATCGGTGAACGTGTTCTCCCCGGCCCCCAGGCGCTGGGCCACCTCGACCTCGGCGCGGATCGTGGCGATCGGACTGCGCAGCTCGTGACCGGCGTCGGACACGAACGCGCGTTGCCGTTGTGCGGCCGCCTGCAGTCGACCCAGCATCGCGTTCATCGTCGAGGCCAGCGCGGCGATCTCGTCACGGGTCTGTGGCTGTGGCACCCGGGCGGCCAGGTCCTCCCCACCGATCCGGGCCGTGCGTGCGCGGATCGCCTCCACCGGGCGGAGAGCCCGGCCCACCGAGATCCAGGTCGCCATGCCCACGACCACGAGCAGCACCGGGACGCCGATGGCCGCGAGCCGGCTGACCAGGGCCTGGGCGTCCTCAGCGACGGCGAGCGACTGGACGACCACGACCCTGTCCGCACCGGTCGCGGCCGGCACGCCCAGCACGACCAGCCGGTAGGTGTCGCCCCGCTCGCCGACCGTGGCCCCGTCGATGTCCCTGGCGCGCTGGACGCCCGCCGCCGGCCGCTGTTCGGTCAGCGGGGCCACGCCGGCGAGCCCGGGACTGGAGCGCACGACGGTGTCCCCGGCGAGGACCTGGACGAGCGCACCGTCCTCGGAGCCACCGAGCTGCAGCCCGCTGACGCCGTCGGTGAGGTCCGCAGCGACCTCCTGGGCGCGCGTGGTCAACGCCGTCGCCACCGTCTCCCGGACAGTGCGTCCGACCAGGGTGACCAGGACGACCGCCGCCAGCGCGAGGGCCACGGCGACCACCAGCACGGCCACCGCTGTCGCCCGGGCCCGCATCCCGACACGACCGGACGGCAACCGCTCGCCAGCGAGGCGGGTCGGGGGCGTGTCCACGGCAGCAGGCTAGGGCCGGACAGGGGAGGACCGCGCGCAGCTGAGGAGGTCCACAGGAACCACAGCTTCGTCTCAGCACCCGGAGAGCACGGTGCTGTCACGAGGCGTCGACCGCGACGCCCACCCCGAGGAGGACCCGTGAAGCTCCGCCTGAACACGGCCAGGACCAAGCTCGCCGCATCCGGTCTGCTCGCCGCAGCCGTCATCGGTGGGGGTGCGTCGATCGCCGCGGCATCGAGCAACCCGCCCGCCACCGCGGCAGCCGCATCCAGCGAGCAGGACGCCCCCGACCCGACGTTCACCGGCAGCGTTGCGGCTCCTGCCGAGACCGAGCAGGCCGACGGTCAGGAGAACGCCAGCAGCGACACGTCGGAGAAGGCCGCGCTCGAGGCCCTGGCCACGGTTCCGCAGGCCCAGGCCGAGCAGGCCGCCCTCACCGCCGTCCCGGGCGCCGTCGCCGAGACGGACCTGGACAACGAGAACGGCTTCGTCGTCTACAGCGTCGAGATCAACGGTGCTGACGGCACCGTCACCGAGGTGACCGTCGACGCCGGCAACGGCGATGTGCTGGCTCGGCAGGCGCAGGACGAGAACGACCCCGCTGACGCCCCCGACCGGCCGGAGAGCGCGGACGATCAGCAGGACTGACTCCCTCGTCACCGCGGGCCCCGGAGCAACTGCTCCGGGGCCCGCGGTGTGCCTGCGTTGTGCCGTCACCCCCTGGCTGAGAAGACGCTGAGAGCTCGGCG
>JAOPWO010000300.1 GCA_025965635.1 Modestobacter sp.
GGTGGCCCGGGAGCTGACCGCGCTGAACGTGGCGGTGCTGGGCCTGCCGCACGTGGAGGTGTGCGACGCCGACGTGGTGGAACTGGTCGGAGCTGCCGTCGGCGGGACGGTGGCCGGGTGTGCTGCCGCGGTGCTCGACCCCGCGCGCCGGGCCGGCGGGCGCCGGTTGCTCGACCCCGACCGCTGGTCGCCACCCTGGTCGACGGTGACGACGCTGCTGGAGCGGGTCGACACCTGCGTGGTCAAGGTGGCCCCCGGACTCGACCACGACCGCGTGCCCGCCGGCGTGGAGGCGGAGTGGGTGTCCGTGAGGGGCACGATCGTGGAGGCGCTGCTGTGGGGGCGCGCGCCGTCCGCCACCTGGCGCCGGGCGACCCTGGTGCGGGACGAGCGCGTGCACGAGCTCACCGCCGACGCCGACCCGGGCCCGTCGCCGGTCGGCCCGGTCCGGGCCTGGCTGCACGAACCCGACCCGGCGGTGATCCGCTCGGGCCTGGTCTCCCTGGTCGCCGCCGACCTGGAGGCGACGGGCGTCGACCCGACGATCGCCTACCTGACCAGCGACGGCGCCGCAGCGTCGCCGTGGGTGAGCAGCTTCGCGGTCACCGACGTGCTGCCCTTCTCGCTGAAGAAGCTCAAGGCCCTGCTGCGCAACCGGGGCATCGGCCGGGTGACGGTGAAGAAGCGCGGGTCGCCGATCGAGCCCGAGACGCTGGCCCGGCAGCTGCGCGGTCCCGGCGAGGGTGCGGCGGTCGTCGTCGTCACCCGCGTCGCCGGCGCCCCGACCGTGCTGGTGTGCGAGGCCCCCTGAGGGCCATGTCGGCCGACATGGCCCTCAGGGGCTACCGGCTGACGACGTCGATCGGCAGCGCGCTGTCCGCGCCGAGGTCGGCCGCCGAGGGGGCGATGCCGGCCTCCACCAGCCGCGAGCCCAGCGCGGCGACCATCGCGCCGTTGTCGGTGCACAGCCGGGGGCTGGGTGTGCGCAGCACGATGCCGGCGGCCGCGCAGCGCTCGGCGGCCAGCGCACGCAACCGGGAGTTGGCCGCCACCCCGCCGCCGATGACCAGGTGGTCGACCCCGTTGTCCCGGCAGGCCCGCACCGCCTTGGCCGTCAGCACGTCGACGACCGCCTCCTGGAAGGCCGCTGCCACGTCGGCCACCGGCACGGGCTCGCCGGCCCGCTCCCGGGCCTCGACCCAGCGGGCGACCGCCGTCTTCAGCCCGGAGAACGAGAAGTCGTAGGGCGCGTCGCGCGGTCCGGTGAGCCCGCGGGGGAACGGGATGGACGCCGGGTCACCGTCCCGCGCCGCCCGGTCGATCGGCGGGCCACCCGGGAACGGCAGGCCGAGCACGCGGGCCACCTTGTCGAAGGCCTCCCCCGCGGCGTCGTCGATCGTCTGCCCGAGCGGCTGCACGTCCTGGGTGAGGTCCGGCACCAGCAGCAGCGAGCTGTGCCCGCCGGAGACCAGCATCGCGATGGTCGGCTCGGCCAGCCGGCCGTGCTCCAGCTCGTCCACCGCGACGTGGGCGGCGAGGTGGTTCACCCCGTACAGCGGCACGTCCAGCGCCAGCGCGTACGCCTTGGCCGCGGCGACGCCGACCAGCAGCGCACCGGTCAGCCCGGGACCCGACGTCACCGCGATCGCGTCCACGTCGGAGGCCTGCACGCCGGCCTCGGCGAACGCCCGGTGGACGGTCGGGACCATCGCCTCCAGGTGCGCCCGGGAGGCGATCTCCGGGACGACGCCCCCGAACCGCTCGTGCTCGGCCATGCTCGTCGCCAGCGCGTCGGACAGCAGCGTCTGCCCGCGCACCAGGCCGATGCCGGTCTCGTCGCACGACGTCTCGAATCCCAGGACCAGGGGCTGATCAGCGGGCACGGGCGGGCACCTCCCGGCTCATCACCACGGCGTCGGTGTTGCTCGGCTGGTAGTAACCGCGGCGGCGGCCGATCTCGGTGAAGCCCCGCCGCCGGTACAGCCCCTGCGCGACCTCGTTGTCGGCGCGCACCTCCAGCAGCACCACCTGGCTGCGGTCGTCGGCCTCGGTCAGCAGGGTGTCCAGCAGCCGGGCGCCGACGCCCCGGCCCTGAGCGCTCACGGTGACACCGATGGTCGCGATGTGCGCCTCCTCCGGGTAGGCGATGAGGCCGGCGTACCCGACCACGGCGCCGGCTCCGTCGACGGCGACCAGGTAGTGCCGGGTGTCGGTGCGGGCCAGCTCGTCGCGGTACATCGCCGCCGTCCAGGTGTCCGGGGCGAACAACTCCTCCTCCAGGACCAGGACGGCGGGGAGGTCGGCACGGGTCATGTCCCGCAGCGTCACGGTCACGCCGCGAGCCGAGGTGCTGTGCGCATGCGTGGGCTCGCGAGCTCGCTCACGGCTGGGTCACCGACTTGCGCTGCGGCGGCGGGACGGCGTCGGGCCGGCGGAGGTACAGCGGGACGAGGGCGGCCACGCTCGACGGGTCGGCCAGCTGGGGCGCGGCGGCGCGCAGCAGCCCCGCCGCCGTCACCTCCGCCGCGGTGACCGCGACGCCCAGCCGCTCGGCGAAGGCCGCGTCCCCGACCACCGGCGGGGTGGGGGTCAGGTCGGCGGGCCGGTCCACGGCGGGGCCGGCCACCCGGGCGCCGTCGGCTCCGTAGCGGGCCCAGTAGACCTCCTTGCGCCGCGCGTCGGTGGCCACCGTGCGGGCACCGTCCCCGATCGCGTCCAGCGAGCAGACGCCGACCACCGGGATGCCGCGGGCGTCGGCCAGTGCGGCGGCGGTGACGACCCCGACCCGCAGACCCGTGTACGGCCCCGGGCCCAGCCCGGTGACCACGGCACCGAGGTCGGCCATCGCGGCGCCGCCGGCAGCCAGCACCGCGCGGACGGTCGGGGCGAGGAGCTCGGCGTGCCGGTTGCCCGACGCCACGGCCCGCTCCGCGAGCACCTCGGCGGGCCCGCCGTCGGTCCAGCGGGCGAGCCCGACGACGAGGGTCGGGGTGGCGGTGTCGAGAGCGAGGACGAGCACGACCGGTCAGGGTAGTTGCCCCCGGGCGGTGGCCGCCGGGCCGCGGCGTCCCGGGCCCTTCGACTGGCAGCCGGCGGGTGCCGGACGGAAGATCATCTGCCGGGACCACCGGGGCGGCCCGTGGAGGGACTGTGGACGACGACGGACGACGGGGACGGGTCGCCGGCGTGCTGCTGGCCGGGGTGCTGGTGCTGGTCCCCGGGTGCAGCAGTGCCCAGGAACCTGCCGTCGCGGAGGTCGCCACCGCCTTCGCCGATGCCGGCACCACTCCGGACGCGCGTTGCGCCCTGCTGGTGCCCAGCACCGCCGCCGCGCTGGCCGAGGAGGCGTCGAGGACGTGCGCCGAGGCGGTGACCGAGGTGCCCACGGGCACCGGGCCGGTGGAGTCCGTCGCTGTCTGGGGCGGCGAGGCGCAGGTCCGGCTGGCCGGCGACACCCTGTTCCTGACCGAGACGCCGGACGGCTGGCAGATCACCGCGGCGAGCTGCCGGGCGGCCGGCGAGGGGCCCTACCGCTGCCGGGTGGAGGGCTCATGAACAGCAGCCGCGCGGTGTTCGCCGCCTACCTCCTGGTCATCGTCGTCGGCGTCTCCTACGCCGTGGTGATCGGCCTGCTGGGCCGATGACGACACCGCGGCGCCCACTCCGGGACAACGGCCTCGGCCTGGCCTTCGGCGCACTGTTCCTGGCGACGCTGGCAGGGCAGTCCTTCGCCGGCCAGGCCCAGGTCAACGCCGATCGGCTGACCGAGGGCCTCCCGCCGGTGTCCTGGCTGGAGTTCGTCACCTCGTCGACCTTCGGCGTCGACGTCATGGAGAACTGGCAGTCGGAGTACCTGCAGTTCTTCCTCTACGTCTTCGCGACCGTGTGGCTGGTGCAACGCGGGTCACCGGAGTCCAAGGAGGTCGACCGGATCGGCACCGGATCCGACGAGGACCAACTGGTCGGCAGGCACGCGCGCCCGGACTCGCCACGCTGGGCCGCCACCGGCGGCTGGCGCACGACGGTGTTCTCCCGGTCGCTCGGGCTGCTGATGGGCGGCATCTTCCTGGCCACCTGGGCGGCGTCCTCGATCACCGGCTGGGCGTCGTTCAACTCCGAGCAGCTGATGAGCCACCAGGACCCGGTCGACTGGGCCGGCTACCTCGGCCAGGCGGACTTCTGGAACCGCACCCTGCAGAACTGGCAGTCGGAGATGCTGGCCGTCGGGTCGATGGCGGTCTTCGCCGTGCACCTGCGCCAGCGGGGATCACCGGAGTCCAAGCCGGTGGGCGCATCGCAGCACGACGACACCGGCGAGACCGGCTGACCGTCCGCGTCCGCCGAGCTGCTGGTCCTCAGCGCAGCCGCTGCTCCCAGCCGGGGCCGTGCGGCACCAGCCGGGCGGTCCGGACGTCGTCGTCCCGCCGGCCCAGCTGCACGACGAGGTGCTCGTCGGCGAGCTGCTCGACCAGCCCGTGGCCCCACTCGACGACCGTGACCGCCTCGTCGGTGGTGGCGTCGAGGTCGAGGTCGTCGACGTCGGCCATGCCGGCCAGCCGGTAGGCGTCGACGTGCACCAGCGGCACCCGGCCGCCGCGGTGCACCCGGGCCAGCACGAAGGTCGGCGAGGTCACCGCACCCGGGACGCCGAGGCCCGCGCCGATCCCCTGGGTCAGCGCCGTCTTCCCCGCGCCCAGCGGGCCGGCCAGGACCACGAGGTCACCGGGCCGGAGCAGGGCGGCGAGCTCCCGGCCGAACGCCCGGGTGTCCTCCGGGGTGGGCAGCACGTGGTCGCGGTTCACAGGCTGGCCGCCACGGCGGCGAGGTCCTCGGCCAGCGCCGCCCGCGGCGCCCCGTTCGGGCCGAAGCGGATCGCCGCGGAGGGGTGGTAGGTCGCCCAGACCGCCCGCCCGTCGACCTCGTGCGGCCGGCCTCGCACCTGTGCCAGCACCGTCCGCGGGCCGAGGAACCACTTGGCCGCGGACAGGCCGAGCGCGACGACCGCCGGAGCGTCGAGCAGCTCCAGCTGGCGGTGCAGCCAGCCGCTGCAGCGGGCCACCTCCGCCGCCTTCGGCGTCCGGTTGCCCGGCGGGCGGCACTTGACCACGTTGAGCACCGCGCCCTGCGCCCGGTCCAGGCCGGCCTGGGCGAGCAGTTGGTCCAGCAGGGCGCCGGACCGTCCGACGAACGGGCGGCCGGTCTGATCCTCCTGCGCCCCGGGGGCCTCTCCGACCAGCACGAACCGGGGGCGGCCGCCGGTGGCGACGTCGCCGACGACGACGTGCTGCCGGGCGGCGGACAGCTCCGGACAGGCGAGACACCCGGAGGCCGCGACCTCCAGGGACGCCCAGTCCGGTGCCGCGGCGGCGGTGCGGGCCACCTCCTCGGGCGGCGCGTCCAGGGACGGCGGAGCGAGGTCGGCCATCACCGGCGGGCCGGCTGCTCGGCCGCCACCCGGCGCAGCAGTGCCGAGAGCGCTGCGGTCACCTCGGCGGGCTTCTCCAGCAGCACCAGGTGCCCGGCGCCGGGCAGCACGACGAACGTCGAGTCGGGCAGCTCCGCGACGATCCGCTCGCTGTGCGCCTGCGGGATCATCTTGTCCGCGTCCCCGGTGAGCACCAGGGTCGGGACGCGGCGCAGCGGCTCGATCGCACCGCTGGCGTCCAGCCCGGCGATCGCCGGGTAGAACTCGGCGATCACGTCCACCGGCGTCCCGCCGATCATCGCGTCGACGTAGCGGCCCAGCGCCGGGTCGACGTCGGTCGAGGCGAACGAGAGCGACCAGGTGGCCGCCGAGACGACGTCCCTGGCCAGTCGCCGGGTGTGCTCGGCGAACCCGGGCCGCCGGCGCATGACGAACGCGGCCACCGGCAGGACGGCGGCACGTACCCGGGTGAGCAGCTGGGGCAGGCCGAAGTCGAGGTCGGCCAGGTTCCCGCTGGAGGTGGCCACCAGGGCCACCCCCACCACCCGGGACCCGAACAGCTCCGGCCGCCGCTGGGCCAGCGTCAGGATGGTCATCCCGCCCATGGAGTGCCCGACCAGCACCACCGGCACCCGCGGCACCCGCGCGGCGAGCACCGACTCGAGGTCCGCGGCCAGCTGGTCGATGGTGGCGTGCTCGGCGGCGCCGCGGCCGGAGGTGCCGTGCCCGCGCTGGTCGTAGAAGACCAGCCGGGCGGCGGGCCGGTGGCCGTTGGAGGTGGCCAGCTCGGTGGCCAGGTTCCGGCGCTGGAAGGTCCACGAGGCCATCGACAGCGCGTACCCGTGGACGAAGACGACGGTCAGCGGGGCGTCGGTCGGGCCGATCTCCTCGACGGCGAGGAGCACCCCGTCGTCGGCGTGGACGAGCGCCGTGCGGTCGGCGCGGCGGCTGTCGTGGCCGAGCGGGTCCTGCTCGCGCTGCTCCTGCGCGGACATGTCGGGGACCGCGCGGCCGTCGTCACCGGCCTGGCCGGCCAGCCGGTTGGCCCGCACCGCGGACGTGGCCGAGCGGGTGAGAGCCACCCCGATCGCCGTCCCCGCCGCGGCCAGGCCGACCGCGGCGCCGATCAGGCCCGCGGTGCGGCCGAGGTGGTGCTCCTGCGGGTGCCTCGCCGGGTGCTTGGCGGCCATCACTGCACCCCTGCTGTGCCGACGTACCGGCGGCGGAACCGGCCACCGATCCGGGTGACCAGCTCGTAGTGGAGGGTGTCGACGGCGTCGGCCCACTGCTGGGCGGTCGGCTCACCGGCCGCGCCGGAGCCCCACAGCACCACCGCGTCGCCGACCGCGACCGGGTCGTCGCCGACGTCGACCACGAACTGGTCCATGCACACCCGTCCGGCGATCCGGCGCTGGGCACCGGCCGCGAGCACCGGCGCGCGATTGCCCGCCGACCGGGGGACGCCGTCGGCGTACCCGACCGGGACCAGCGCCAGGGTGGTCTCCTGCGGCGCGGAGTAGGTGTGCCCGTAGGAGACGCCGACGCCGGCCGGCACCCGCTTGGTGAGCACCACCCTGGCCTGCACCGTCATCGCCGGCCGCAGCCCGTACTGCGCCGGGTCGCCGCCCAGCGGGTCCAGGCCGTACAGGGCGACGCCGGGACGCACCATGTCGAACCAGGTCTCGGGGAGCGCGATCGTCGCCGCCGAGTTGGCCAGGTGCCGGCGGGCGTCGGTCAGCCCGGCGGCCCGCGCCACGGCCACCGCCTCCTCGAAGACCCGCACCTGGGCACCGATGGTGGGGTGGGTGGGGGCGTCGGCGTAGGCCAGGTGGCTCCAGAGCCCGGCGACGGCGACCTCCCCGTCGGCCTGCGCGCGGGCGGCCGCCGCGACCAGCGCCGGCCAGTCGTCGGGGGTGGCCCCCTCCCGGCTCAGGCCGGTGTCGATCGTGAGGTGCACCCGCGCGGTGCGGCCGGTGGACCGCGCCGCCGCGACCACCTCGGCCAGCCCCCAGGTCGCATTCACCGAGAGCTCGACGTCGGCCCGCAGCGCGGCGGCGTGGTCCTCCCCGGGACCGTTCAGCCAGGCGAGCACGGGCGCGGCGATGCCGCCGGCGCGCAGCGCGAGCGCCTCCTCCAGCACCGCGACGCCGAGCGCGTC
>JAOPWO010000315.1 GCA_025965635.1 Modestobacter sp.
CGGCCCAGGGCCAGGCTCTCGCGGCCGGCTCGCGGGGCGCTGCCGCGACGATCTGGCCGGAGGACGCCGGGCCGCTGCCCACCGCCGACGACCCGGCCCTGGCCATGGTGCTGGTGCCGGCGTCGGGGGGAACCGGCGCCGCCGGATCCTCCCGCCCCGGCGCGGCCCCGACGTGGGTCTTCCCGTTCGACCGCCCCGCACCGCCGCAGGCCGGTGACAACCAGGCGCTCGCCGTCAACACCGAGGACGGCTCGGTCAGCTACGACGTCTCCTTCGCTCTGGTCTGGGCCGACGAGGACGCGGTGCTGAATCGGAACGAGGCGTACGCCCTGGCCAGTTGCCGTGACTGCCGCACCGTCGCCGTGGCCTTCCAGGTGGTGCTCGTCATGGGGTCGGTCGACGTGGTCGTACCCCAGAACCTCGCCGCAGCGGTCAACTATGCGTGCATGGAGTGCGTCACCTACGCCCTCGCGACCCAGCTCGTCGTGAGCGTTCCGGGCCCGCTCGGGGACGCCGGGACGCAGGAGCTGGCGGCGATCTGGGCGGAGCTGCAGACCTTCGGTGAGCAGCTCGACGGAATGGCGCTGACCGAGCTCCGCAGCCGGCTGACGGAGTTCGAGCAGCGCATCCTCGCCGTCGTGCGGGAGGACGCCGGCGAGGCATCCACGGACGACGGCGAGGCGCCCACGGGCGCCGGCGAGGCGCCCGCGGACGCCGGCGGGGAGGGGGTGGCCGATCCGTCGGGCGACCGGTCGCCGGCGACGGCCACCGGTTCGCCGCCTGCCGAGGGGAACTCGACCGGCTCCACCGGTTCTGCCGGTTCTGCCGGGAACGCGCCGTCGACCGGTACCGGCACGTCGTCCGGCGGGCCCTCGACGGCGACCTCCGAGCCCGCGGCGCCGACGTCGGCAGCGAGCGTGACGACCGGCGCGGAGCCGTCGCCGAGCTCGTCGGGGTGACGCGACACCGAGCGGAGTGATCATTTTCCGGGGAGGATGGAAAGAAGTTCCCGTCGTCGCTCCTGGAGGCCCCGTGTCCGAGTCGTCCGCAGCCGGTGCCGTCCGCAACCACGACCTGTTGGGCATCTACTGCAACGACCACCTCGCGGCGGCCACCGGTGGCATCGAACTGGTCAGCCGGATGCTCGGCGAGCACCGCAACACCCAGTACGAGGCGAAGCTGGAGCAGCTCCTCGACGAGCTGCGCGAGGAACGGGCCGGCGTCCGCTCGTCCATGGCGGCGCTCGCGCTGCCGGTACGCCAGTACAAGCAGGTCGGCGCGTGGGTAGGGGAGAAGCTGTCACGCGCCAAGCTGAACGGGCACGTGCTGTCGCGCTCACCGCTCAGTGACCTCGTCGAGTTCGAGTTCATCGCCACGGCCGTCCTGGCCAAGCGGGCCGGTTTCGAGACGCTACGGGAGATCGCGGCGGTGGACACCCGGCTGGACGCCGAGCTGCTCGACCGGCTGATCGCGCAGGCCGACAAGCAGCACGCCTGGCTGGCCGACGCCCGCCGGGAGGTCGCAGCGCGGGTCTTCGGCGGCCACCCCGGCCCGGCGGACGCCGCCGCCGACAGCTGAGGGCCCCCGCCGGGCGCCCGGCGGAGCGACCCGGTAGAACCGGGGCATGTGCCATGACCACGACAGCCGCCCTCCCGCACCGCCGCGGACCGGAGACGTCGCCGAACGCGGTGTCCTGACCCTCACGGCCGCCGACGGCACGGAGTTCTCCGCCGCCTACGCCGCTCCGGCGCAGGCCCCGCGGGTGGGCGTCGTCGTGCTCCCCGACATCCGCGGCCTGCACCCGTACTACGTCGCCCTCGCCGAGCGGTTCGCCGAGGCCGGGCTGGCCGCCGTGGCCATCGACTGGTTCGGGCGCACCGCCGGCGTGGCCGAGGACGCGGGCACCCGCGGTGCCGACTTCGACTGGCAGACGCACATCCCGCAGACCACCCCGGAGGGCATCGATGCCGACATCACCGCGGCGATCGGCTACCTCCGCGAGCGGGCCGGCGTCGACCTGCCGGTGGTCACCGTCGGTTTCTGCTTCGGAGGCAGCCATTCCTGGCGTCAGTCCGCGGGAGGGCTGGATCTCGCCGGCTGCGCCGGCTTCTACGGCAAGCCGTCGATCGTCGGCGACGCCGCCGACCGGGCGCACCTGCCCACCGTCATGGTGATCGCCGGTGCCGACGCCGCGACGCCGGTGGCCGACCAGCTGCAACTGGCCGACGCCATGCGCGCGGCCGGCGCCGAGGTCGATGCCGCCGTGTACGACGGTGCGCCGCACTCCTTCTTCGACCGCGCCCACGGGGAATGGGCCGAGGCCTGCCGGGATGCCTGGGAGCACGTCCTCGCGCTGACCGACCGGGTGGCCCGCCCGTGAGCGCCGGTCGATCGACGGCGGTGATGCCGGCGGCCACGTCGGGGGAGCAGCTGGCGCCTTCCGAGGGGCCCTGGCGCTGATCGACGCCGGTCCGGCGCACCTGCCCGTGGTGGCACGCGTGCGATCGCAGGTCGTGGGCGCGCTGCAGCTCTCGGTGCTGCCCGGTCTCTCCCGCCGCCGAGGGTGCAGCCGGCGTTGTCGTCGAGGTGTGGGCAGCCATCTCCTCCTAGGCTGGCCGCCGTGAGCGACGAGCCGATCGATCCAGGGGTGATCGAACTGGCCGGGCGGGTGTTCGATCTGGCCCGTGGCGGCCACACCGAGGACCTGGCCGGCTACCTCGACGCCGGCGTTCCGGTGAACCTCACCACCAGCAAGGGCGACACCCTCCTGGTCCTCGCGGCGTACCACGACCACGCGGACACGGTGGCGCTGCTGCTGGCGCGAGGAGCCGACCACTCGCGCGCCAACGACCGGGGGCAGACGGCGCTGGCCGCCGCCGTCTTCCGGCAGTCGACCGCGACGGTGACCCGGCTGCTCGACGCCGGCGCGGATCCGGACGCCGGCGGCCCCAGCGCGCAGGCGACCGCGGCCTTCTTCCGGCTCTCCGGGATGACGGAGCTGCTGGACGGGCGGCGCTGACGGCCGGGCGCATGCGGGGACGGTCGAGGGGTAGGGCACGGCCGAGGGCAGGGGGCGGACATGGCAGTGCAGCCAGACGTGTCGGCGTCCGGCCAGACCGGGCCCCGGCCGGTGCTGCGCCCCGAGCCGGAACCGGCGGACGCGGTCGCACCC
>JAOPWO010000319.1 GCA_025965635.1 Modestobacter sp.
GAGCGGTGATCCGCCGGCCGGACGCCGTCCGGACGCCGGTGACCCGCCGCGCCCCGGGCGGGCCCTCGACCAGCAGCCCGGCCGCGCCGTCGCCGAGGGTGACCCGTCCGCCGTCGGCGACCAGCCGGGCGGCGAGGGCCTGGGTGAGCCCACCGGACCCGCCCACCGGATGGCCCGGCGGGACGTCGTGCAGCAGGGCGACCCAGGCCACCATCGCCGCCGTCCCGGGCTCGGACATCGGCGGACCGGACTGGGCGCCGAACCAGGCCAGGGCGGCCTTGAGCCGCTCGCTGCCGAACCAGCGGTCGAGCAGGGCGTCCCCGGACCCGAGGAAGTCGGTGGCCAGCTCGCCACCCGGGGTGCGTGGCCGGCCGCCGGCCGGAGCGCCCAGCGGCCACAGGTGCCGGGCCAGCCGGGCGGGGCTGGGCCGGTCGCCGAAGGCGCGGACGACGGCGGCGCTGCGGGGACCCCAGACCTCGACGAACCGCCGGTAGGCGGCCGCGTCGGCGGGTCCGCAGGCGGCCTCGATGGAGGCGCAGGTGGCGTCCAGGTCAACGGAGAAGAGCAGCGGGCGGCCGGCCGGTCCGGAGTCGCCGGGCACCGGCGCCGGGGCGAAGCCCCAGGGGTCGCAGTCGACGTAGCGCAGGCCGTACCGCTCCAGCTCCAGCTCCTCGACCACCCCGCTGTGCCGGATGATCACGTGCGCGCTGGACCCGCGGTCGACCCGGACGCCGGGCCAGCGCTCGACGGTGGAGACGGCCCCTCCGAGCACCTCGTCGGACTCCACGACCTCCACCCGTAGCCCGGCCCGGGCCAGGTGGCAGGCCGCGACCAGCCCGTTGTGGCCGGCACCGATGACGACGGCGTCGACGGGGACGTCGCCGCTGGTCACGCCCGTCGGGCCGGGGTGAGCGGCAGCCGGGCGCCGAGGATGGCGAACGGCCGCGAGTCGCCGGGGAAGTGGTAGCCACGGGCCAGGTCGACGAACCCGTCGGCGCGGTAGAGCCGGAACGCCTTGGTGTCGGTGTCGGGGGTGCTGAGCAGCGCCGTGGTCTGGGGAAGCCCCTCCAGCAGCGCGTGCAGCAGCTGGCGGCCCAGGCCCCGGCTCTGCTGGTCGGGCAGCACGTGCAGTTCGCAGACCTCGAAGGCGCCGGGCAGCCACTGCTTGGCGGTGCGCCGGTCCAGCGCCTGACGCACCTGGTCGTGCCACCACTGGCCGGGGGCGACCTGGTAGCCGTAGCCGAAGCCGACCAGCCGCTCGCCCGTGGTGCCGTCCCCGGGGGGCGCCTCGGCGAACGCGCCGACGGCGCGGAAGCCCGCCCGCTCGGTGTGCTGGACGGCGTAGCCGTAGCGACCGGCGACCACCGAGTCGCCATAGCCCATCGCGGCCCCGTAGATGGCCAGCACGTCGTGCAGGTGCTCGCGCACCCACGCCGTGGGCAGCTCGGTGACCCGGGTGGCCGGTGTGGTGCCGGTCATCGGGCACCCACCTCCGTTCCGTCGGGGAGGGCGCCGGGACCGATCTCGGCCGGGGTGCCGCCGGTGAGCGCGAGCAGCTCGTCGTAGGTGGTGGGGAAGACGGTGCGCGGGTGCCCGGCGGCGGCCCAGACCTGCCCGTGCCGGGCGAGCTCGACGTCGACCAGGGTGCCGATCGGCTCCGGGTGGCCGATCGGGGCGACTCCGCCGATCGCCTGACCGGTGTGCCGGCGGACGAACTCGGGGCTGGCCCGGGTGATGCGGGGGACGCCGAGGAGCCCGGCCACTCCGGCCTCGTCGACCCGGTGGGCACCGCTGGTGAGCACCAGCAGCGGGTTGCCCCCGACGTCGAAGACCAGGCTGTTGGCGATCGCGCCCACGTCGACGCCGAGCTGTGCGGCGGCCGCTGCGGCGGTCCGTGCGCTCTCGGGGAGGGTGCGCACCTCGCCCGCGGCGCCGGCGGCGCGCAACAGCTGCGCGACCTCGGCGGCCCGGGGGTGTTCCGGCGGGGTCATGCCGGCGATCCTCCCACCGACGCCGGGGCTCCCGCCGGTGCACCCCGAGCCCCGCCGCCGGCGGCGGAGAGCTGCGGCGGCGGCCCCGCCGGGCGGTCCGTCGAGCGGGTGGGCGATCTCGTCGGCGCGCAGCCGGGCGGCGGCGATGGCGAGGACCGCCAGCACCGGAGGCGTCAGACCGGCCAGCAGGAAGGTCGCCGGCATCCCGATCAACTCGCTCACCGGGCCGGCCAGCGCCATCGACACCGGCATGAACGCCAGGGAGACGAAGAAGTCCAGGCTCGACACCCTGCCGAGCATCGCCGGCGGGACACGGCGTTGCAGCAGCGTTCCCCAGATGACGCCGGCGCCCTGGAAGGTGGCGCCGACGACCGCTGCCGCGACCACGAACTGCCACAGCTGCGTCGCCGCCCCGAAGACCGCCAGGGGTACGCAGCCCGCGCCCCACAGCATGATCATCACCGTCAGGTAGCGGCGCGGCAGCCGGCGGGAGGCGACGGCGAGGGACGCCACCGCCCCGGCCACCCCGAAGGAGGCCAGCACCAGGGAGTGCTCGGTCGGCCCCCCACCGGTTTGGTTCCGGAGGGCGAAGGGGGTGAGCACCTCCAGCGGGCCGATCACCACGAGCACCAGCACCGAGGCGAACAGCAGGGTCGAGAGCAGCCACGGTGTCGCCGCCATGTACGCGAAGCCGGCCCGGACGTCGACCAGCACCGCGACGGCGGGGTGGCGCGCCCTCCTGCCGGTGGCTTCGGCCTGTGCGGCCTCGGCGGCCAGGTCGCGGCGCAGCGGGGTCGCCGGCATCCGCAGGAGCACGAGGACCGCGCCGAGGGCGGCCACGGCCGTGGCGAGCAGGGCCATGCCGGGGGAGCCGGCCGCGACGATCGCCCCGGCCACCGCCGGGCCGGCCGCCTGCAGCAGCAGGGGGCGGAGGAAGCCCTCCAGCCCGTTGGCCGCAAGCAGGTCGTCGGCGGGCAGAAGGGCCGGGACCAGGGCTGAGTACGCCGGGTAGTACAGCCCCTGGGCGAGCCCGATGAGCAGGGACGTGGCCGCCAGGTGCCACAGCTGCAGCAGCCCGGCCAACGACAGCCCGGCGGCGGTCGACGTGGCGGCGAGCTCGGCGACGGCGACGGCGAGCAGGATCCGCCGCTGCGGCACCCGGTCGGCCAACGCGCCACCGAGCAGGGTGGTGAGCAGCATGCCGACGGCCATGCCGGTGCTGACCAGGGACAGGGCGGCCGGCCCGCCCCCGAGCTCGATGACCTGCCAGACCAGGGCGAGCAGGTACAGCCCGGAAGAGGTGAGCGACAGGACGAGGGCAGCAGCCAGCCACCGGTACCCGGAGTGCCGCAGCGGGGAGAGCGCACGGGGCAGGGTGGGCACGGGACGTTCCTCCATCGGCGCTGGACCGGCCCCAGTGGACCGCGCCGGCCGAGCACCGTGCAACGCAGTTACCGGTGGCCGCTCCCCGGTTCAGCGACTGCACCGACGCGTACGGGGACACGCCGCGCTGCGCTTGACGCCCGTGGGGAGGTCGGGTCTACTCACCGGTGTTCGAACATCTGTTCGAACACCGGTGGGCCGTCCACCGACCCGGGCCGCCTCCTGGCGCTTCCCCCTGCCGGGTCGGACGGGGCGCCGGTGGGGGCGAGAGTTGCGGAGTCTGTCATGAGCCGGGTGCTCGTCGGGGCTTGTGGACACGTCGGGGAAGAGGTCCAGGTGGAGCTGGGGGCGCAGGGGCCGGCGCAGTTCTGGCGGGGTCAGGGCCGCTACGTCGTCGGGGAGGTGCTGGACTCCTGGGTGGAGACCGCGCCCTGGTGGCAGCCCGACCCGGGCGCGGGGCGGGGCGGGGCGTCGGCGGAGCTGGTGGCCACCCGTCAGGTGTGGCGGGTGGAGGCGGTCCGGGTCGGGCGGTCCCGGATGACCTTCGCCGGGGTGTTCGACCTCTCCTGGGAGCCGACGGCCGGCCAGTGGCTGCTGGTCCGGGTGCACGACTGATGGCCGCCACCGCGTCCCTCGCCATGACCGACCAGCTGCCCCTGCCCCCGCCGTTGTCCCCGGCCGCGGCCCAGCTGCTCGGGCAGGCCCACGCCGGGCTGACCGAGGCGGCCACCAGCCGTGACCCCGGCTGGCGCTACGCGACCGCCCACCTCGCGGCCCTGCGGGCCGCGGCGGCGGTGCTGGCCACCCGCACCC
>JAOPWO010000333.1 GCA_025965635.1 Modestobacter sp.
GAAGGTCCAGCCGTCGGTGAAGAAGATCTGTGACAAGTGCAAGGTGATCCGCCGGCACGGCCGGGTCATGGTCATCTGCGAGAACGCCCGGCACAAGCAGCGCCAGGGCTGAGGGAGTACCTGACAAATGGCACGTCTGGCTGGAGTGGACCTCCCCCGCGAGAAGCGGATGGAGATCGCCCTCACCTACATCTACGGAATCGGCCGGACCTCGGCGAAGGCCACCTTGGAGGCGACCGGGGTCAGCCCGGACCTGCGCGCCAAGGACCTGACCGACGAGGACCTGCTGAAGCTGCGCGACTACATCGACGAGCACTTCCGCGTCGAGGGTGACCTGCGCCGCGAGGTCGCAGGCGACATCCGCCGCAAGGTGGAGATCGGCTGCTACCAGGGGATCCGGCACCGCCGTGGTCTCCCGGTGCACGGGCAGCGCACGAAGACCAACGCGCGCTCGAGCAAGGGCCCGCGCAAGACCATCGCGGGCAAGAAGAAGGCCCGCTGACCTAGGCACGACGGCGCGTCGTCCGCAGCTCCGCTCGCCGGGGCCGACGGCGCGCCTGCAGCCCCCGGGCTGCTGCTCCACCCTGCTGCCACTGCGCAGTGCACGACCAGGCCACGAACACAGACACAGACCGGAGAGACATGCCTCCCAGGGCTCGCGCGGCAGGCGCCAAGAAGGTGCGCCGCAAGGAGAAGAAGAACGTCGCTCACGGCGCGGCGCACATCAAGAGCACCTTCAACAACACGATCGTGTCGATCACCGACCCCACGGGCAACGTGATCAGCTGGGCCTCGGCCGGGCACGTCGGGTTCAAGGGGTCCCGCAAGTCCACGCCGTTCGCGGCGCAGATGGCTGCGGAGAGCGCTGCCCGCAAGGCCCAGGAGCACGGCATGCGCAAGGTCGACGTCTTCGTCAAGGGCCCGGGCGCCGGTCGCGAGACGGCGATCCGCTCCCTCCAGGCCACTGGCCTCGAGGTCGGGCAGATCCAGGACGTGACGCCGCAGCCGCACAACGGCTGCCGCCCCAAGAAGCGCCGCCGGGTCTGACCGGGCGCTGACGAGAAGACTGAGGAGTACCTGACGTGGCCCGTTACACCGGAGCCGACTGCCGCCTGTGCAGGCGCGAAAAGATGAAGCTGTTCCTCAAGGGCAGCAAGTGCGAGTCCCCGAAGTGCCCGATCGAGATCCGCCCCTACCCCCCGGGCGAGCATGGTCGCGGTCGCACCAAGGACAGCGAGTACCTGCTCCAGCTGCGTGAGAAGCAGAAGGCCCGCCGGATCTACGGCGTGCTGGAGAAGCAGTTCCGCGGCTACTACGAAGAGGCGAACAAGAAGTCGGGCAAGACCGGTGAGGTCCTGCTGCAGATCCTCGAGTCCCGCCTGGACAACGTGGTCTACCGGGCCGGCCTGGCCGAGTCCCGGGACATGGCGCGCCAGCTGGTGCGCCACGGTCACATCAAGGTCAACGGCCGCAAGGTCGACATCCCGTCCTACCGGGTGACGGCCAACGACATCGTCGAGGTCGCCGCCAAGTCGGTCGAGATGCTGCCCTTCCAGGTCGCGCAGGCCCGCGCCGGCCAGCGTCCGGTGCCGCCGTGGCTGGAGGTCATCAGCAGCCAGCTCAAGGTCCTGGTGCACGCCTTCCCGGCGCGCCAGGTCATCGACACCCCGGTGCAGGAACAGCTGATCGTCGAGCTCTACTCGAAGTAGCAGGACACCCTGCCCCCGCCGCTCGCGAGCTCGCGGCGGGATCCTGCAGGGCCGAACGACGGCGGGGCGGGTGGACCGATGTCCGCCCCGCCGGCACCACCCCCTCACGGCGTCATATGGCGGTCGCCGGAGGACCTGGAGGAGAACCACCATGCTCATCGCACAGCGTCCGACCCTCACCGAAGAGACCATCGACGCCCAGCGCTCGCGGTTCGTCATCGAGCCGTTGGAGCCGGGTTTCGGCTACACCCTCGGCAACTCACTGCGCCGCACCCTGCTGTCCTCGATCCCCGGCGCTGCTGTCACCAGCATCCGCATCGAGGGCACCCTGCACGAGTTCACCACCGTGCCGGGTGTCAAGGAGGACGTCACCGAGCTCATCCTGAACCTCAAGGGCCTGGTCGTCAGCTCCGACTCCGACGAGCCGGTGACGATGTACCTGCGCAAGCAGGGCCCCGGCGAGGTCACCGCAGCCGACATCGCGCCCCCGGCCGGTGTCGAGGTGCACAACCCCGAGCTGCACATCGCCACGCTGAACGCGAAGGGCCGGCTCGAGATCGAGCTGGTCGTGGAGCGCGGCCGCGGCTACGTGCCGGCCACGCAGAACAAGCAGCCCGGGCAGGAGATCGGCCGCATCCCGGTCGACTCCATCTACTCCCCGGTGCTCAAGGTCACCTACGCCGTCGAGGCCACCCGCGTCGAGCAGCGCACCGACTTCGACCGTCTCGTCGTCGACGTCGAGACGAAGCCGTCGATGGAGCCCCGTGACGCGATCGCCAGCGCCGGTTCCACGCTGGTCGAGCTGTTCGGCCTGCTGCGCGAGCTGAACGTCGACGCCGAGGGCATCGAGGTCGGGCCCAGCCCGGCCGAGGCCGCCGACATCGCCAACTTCTCGATGCCGATCGAGGACATGGACCTCACCGTCCGGTCCTACAACT
>JAOPWO010000350.1 GCA_025965635.1 Modestobacter sp.
GCGGCGAACTCCTTGGCGATCCGGACGATGTCGGCCGGGTCGGCGCCGTGGTGGCCGACGGTGGCGGCGAGCTCCTCGGAGAGCCGGCGGAGCGACGGCGCCTCGTCGTCGGGCACACCGAGCACCGTGGTGATGACCGCGATGGGCAGCGGGACGGCGAACTCCACCATGAAGTCGACCTCGGTCCGCCCGCGCATGCCCTCGACCAGCTCGGTGCACAGCTCCCGCATCCGTGGCTCGAACTTCGCCAGCCGGCTGGGGGTGAACGCGCGCTGCACGAGTCTGCGGCGCGCGGAGTGCTCGGGCTCGTCGGACAGCAGCAGGAAGGGGACGTGCTTGGCCAGCTCGCTGTCCGGTGGGATCGGCGGGGCGCCGATCGCGTTGGCCGAGGAGAAGGTGTCGACGTCCCGGAGCACCGTGTCGATGTCGTCGGCGCGGGTCACCAGGAACGCGTTGGCCGCTGCCACGAAGGTGACCCCTCGCTCGCGCAGCTCCGCGTAGGCCGGGAAGGGGCACTTGAGGGCCTCCGGCTCGAGGCGGGCCGCAGCGTCGATCAGCATGGTGTCCCCTTCGTCTTCGGGCCGCGTCGCCCGGTCCACGGGCGGCCGCCCCATGCCGCCGGTCGTTTCCGGCGGGGTGTCCGACAGCCTGCCAGGCGACCCGATGGTGTCATTCGCGCATCCCACCGTCAAGGAAGCGCCTCACGTCGGGTGTGGCCGCCGGGTGTCGGTCGCGAACCGGCACCGCACGTCGCTGACCTGCGAAAGACCCGGTCCGACGGGTGGGAATTCGACCACGCGGAATGCGTGCAGGTTGCCGCGCGGCGGAAGACGTTGGGCGGATCGTTGACGGCAGCCACCTACGCACCTACGTTCCAGCGGTGCGCCTGTCGGGACCGACGGCGCCGGCACAGCCGAGACACGGAGGATCGACATGAGTGACCAGGTGGCAGCCCTCGAGGCGCGCCTCGCACAGCTGGAGGACCGTCTCACGCGCGCGGAGGACGTCGAGGCGATCCGCCGGCTCCAGTACCAGTACGGCTACTACCTCGACAAGACCTACTACGAGGAGGTCGTCGAGCTCTTCGCCGACCGCGAGGACACCCGGGTGCACTTCCTGCACGGCGTCTTCCACGGCAAGGCCGGCGCGGCCCGGCTCTACACCGGCCGGTTCATGACCAAGTTCGCCGACGGGCACAACGGTCCGCGCTACGGCCGACTGCTCGACCACCCCCAGATGCAGGGCGTGATCACGCTGTCCGAGGACGGGCGGTCCGCGAAGGGTCGGTTCCGCTCGCTGATGTCGGCCGGCAACCACGAGACCGTCGAGGGCTTCCGCCAGTGGTGGGAGGGCGGTGTCTACGAGAACGAGTACGTCAAGGTCGACGGCCAGTGGCGGATCAAGGTGCTGAACTTCCGCTCGCTGTGGCAGGGGCAGTTCGACCAGGGCTGGTCCAAGGCCCCCGTGGAGTACCCCGGCTACCTGACCGAGACCTTCCCGGCGGACCCGCACGGGCCCGACGAGATCGTCGACGACTGGGGCATGTTCCCCCGCACCGAGACGGTGCCGTTCCACTACGACCACCCGGTGACCGGCAACCCCGTCTCCGCCTGACGCCGGCCCGCCGGCCGGTTGCCCCGGCCGGCGGACGCCGCGCGGCGCGGGCGGGGTGCCTTGACACAACGTTGTCGGCCGTCCAAAGTGTGCACAACGACTTGGTGACCCGGGTCACCCCGCCCGAGCCGGGCGGCAGCGGCCCTCAGCGGCCCTCCGGCTCCGCCTCCACCCCGTCCGGCGGCCTCCCCGCCGGGCGCCCCACCCACTCCTCCAGGAGCGTTGATGGCCACCATCGTCGGTGCGATCGGCACGTCCCACAGCCCCATGCTGCTGACCAACCCGCGGCTGTGGCGGGAGCGGGCCGCCCAGGACCGGAGCAACAAGGAGCTGTTCGACACCGCCGGCCGGCACGTCACCTTCGACGAGCTGAGCGCCGCCGTCGGCGAGGCGTACACCGCCGAGCTCACCGACGAGGTCTGGGAGCAGCGCTACACCGCCTGCCTCAGCGGCATGGACCGGCTCGCCGCCGACCTGGCCGAGCTGCGCCCCGACGTCCTGGTGGTCATCGGCGATGACCAGGAGGAGGTCTTCGACGCCAGCAACCAGCCGTCGATGGCGATCTTCTGGGGCGACAGCTGGGAGACCCAGACCATGGAGGGTGCCCCGCCCGGGGAGTTCTTCGAGGCCGTCAAGTCCGGCTACGCGATGGACGTCGTCCACAAGTTCGACGGGCACCCGCAGCTGGCCCTGGACGCCATCACCGGCCTGGTCGGCGCCGAGTTCGACGTGGCCAGCATCGCCACCACGCCGCCCGGGCACGGCTTCGGGCACGCCTACGGGTTCATCATCCAGCGGCTGCTGGGGGAGCGGACCGACGTCCCGGTGGTCCCGGTCATGCTCAACACGTACTACCCGCCGAACCAGCCCTCGGCCAAGCGCTGCTACGACTTCGGGAAGGCGCTCGCCGCCGCGATCGAGGCCTCCCCGGTCGACGCCCGGGTGGTGCTGGTCGCCTCCGGCGGGCTCAGCCACTTCGTCGTCGACGAGGAGCTCGACCGCCGCGTGCTCGACGGCATCGCCGACCGCGACGCCGAGTCGCTGCGCACCATCCCGGCCGACAAGCTGAACGCCGGTTCCTCGGAGATCCGCAACTGGGTCGCCGTCGCCGGTGCCATGCACGACCGCGAGGTCGTCTGGTCGGAGTACGCCCCGTGCTATCGGACCCCGGCCGGCACCGGCTGCGGCATGGGCTTCCTCCGGTGGCAGTGACCCGATGACCGGTGCGACCGCCGCCGTCCCGCAGCCGGGCGGCGCCCTCCCGTCCGACGCCGCCCCGCTGCTGCGGGTCGAGGACGTCAGCGTGCGCTTCGGTGGCGTCGTGGCGCTGGACGGGCTGTCCTTCGACGTCCCCCGGGGCAGCATCTGCGGGCTGATCGGGCCCAACGGTGCCGGCAAGACGACGATGTTCAACGTCGTCAGCCGGGTGTACGAGGCCAGCTCCGGCCGGGTGCTGCTCGACGGCACCGACCTGCTCCAGCTGCCGGCGCACCGGATCGCCTCGGTCGGGGTGGCGCGCACGTTCCAGAACATCGCGCTGTTCCCGACCATGACGGTGCTGGACAACATCGCCGTCGGTGCGCACGCCCGCGGTGCGGGTGGCTGGCTGCGCTCGGCGTTCCGGATCGGCACCCGGCGCAACGACTCCGCCGCCCGGGCCGACGCGATGGCCCTGCTGGAGCGGCTGGGGCTGGCGCACCTGGCGCTGCACCCGGTCGCCGGGCTGCCCTTCGGCACCATGAAGCGGATCGAGATCGCCCGCGCCATGGCCGCGCGGCCCAAGCTGCTGCTGCTGGACGAGCCGGCCAACGGCCTCACCCACTCCGAGGTCGACGAGCTCGGCTCGGTGATCCGGGCGCTGCGCGACGACTTCGCCCTCTCCGTGCTGCTGGTCGAGCACCACATGAAGATGGTCATGAGCGTCAGCGACCGCGTCACGGTGCTCAACTTCGGCCGGCGGATCGCCGACGGCACACCCGCCGAGGTGCAGCGCGACCCGGCGGTCATCGAGGCCTACCTCGGGACCGATGCGGCCGGCGCCGGCGCCGACCCCGTTCCGCCGCGCACCGACGGGAGCCACCGTGCCTGAGCCGCTGCTGCAGTTGTCCGGCGTGCACGCCGCCTACGGCCAGGTCGAGGTGCTGCGCGGCATCGACCTGACCGTCGGCGAGGGGGAGGTCGTCGTCCTGCTCGGTGCCAACGGCGCGGGCAAGACGACGACGCTGCGCGCCATCTGCGGGATGGTCGGCACCCGCGGATCGGTGCAGCTGGCCGGCACCGAGCTGGTCGGGAAGCCGACCGAGTGGATCGTCCGCCGCGGGATCTCGCACGTGCCACAGGGGCGCGGGGTCTTCGGGGTGCTCGACGTCGAGGAGAACCTGCGGGTCGGCGCGTGGGGGCGCAAGGACGGCAAGGGCATCGAGGCCGACATCGAGCGCTGGTACGGCGTCTTCCCGCGCCTGGCCGAGCGGCGCCACCAGCTCGCCGGCGGGATGAGCGGCGGGGAGCAGCAGATGCTCGCCATCGCCCGCGGGCTGATGGCCCGCCCCCGGCTGCTGCTGCTCGACGAACCGTCGCTGGGCCTGGCCCAGATCATCACCCGCGGGCTGTTCGCCCAGCTCGAGGACATCAACCGGGAGGAGTCGGTCGCCATGCTCATCGTCGAGCAGAACGCCGAGCTGGCGCTCTCGTTCGCGCACCGCGGCTACGTCATCGAGTCCGGTTCGATCGTGCTGTCCGGCACCGCCGACGAGGTGCGCGGCAACGACGACATGCGCCGCGCCTACCTGGGGTACTGACGTGTCCCCCAACATCGACAACCCCGCGTACCTGCTGCAGCTGGTCACCAGCGGCCTGACCAACGGCGCGCTCTACGCGCTGGTCGCCCTGGCGGTGGTCCTGGTCTACAAGACGACCAGCCACATCAACCTGGCCCAGGGCGAGATGGCCACCCTCGGGGCGTTCGCCGTCTTCGAGCTCGGCCGGCACGGGGTGCCGGTGTGGATCGCGATCGGGATCGCGCTGGTGCTGTCGTTCCTCTTCGGCGCCGGCCTGGAGCGCGGGCTGATCCGGCCGCTGGAGAAGCGCGGCGTCTTCCCGGTCATCCTCGCCACCCTCGCGCTGTTCCTGATCATCAACGCCCTGGTCGCGATCTTCTGGGGCACCCAGCCGGTCGCCGCGCCCCGGCCCTTCCCCAGCGGCATCGAGGACAAGTTCGACATCCTCACCGGCCCGCCGCCGTTCTTCATCACCCACGTCGCGCTGGGCATCCTCGCCGTCCTGGTCGCTCTGCTGGTGGGCCTGTGGCTGCTGCTGGAGAAGACCAAGCTCGGCCTGGGCTACCGGGCGGTCGCGGCCAACCGCGAGGCCGCCGAGGTGATGGGCATCCCGGTCGGCCGGATGTTCATGTTCGGCTGGGGCATCGCCGCCGCGCTGGGAACCCTGGCCGCCGGGCTGGTCGCCGAGACCGCCGGCACCCTCGACTTCAACTCGATGGCCGCCATCCTCATCTTCGGCCTGGCAGCCGCCACGCTGGGCGGCTTCGACAGCGTGCCCGGCGCCGCGGTCGGCGGCCTGGCCCTCGGCCTGGTCATGGCCGTCGTGCCGGGTGTGTTCACGTTCATCAAGGGCGACCTCAGCCTGGTCATCGCCCTCATCGTGGTGCTGGTCGTGCTGCTCGTCCGGCCGCAGGGCCTCTTCGGCACCAAGACACTGGAGCGAGTGTGACCGCGCGCGTCGTCCTCGAGGGATCCCGGACCCACCGGGTCTGGCAGGGCGCCGGCCTGCTGCTGGCGGCCCTGGTCGTCCTGCTGCTGCCGGTGCTGACCAGTGACTTCCGGCTGGGGCAGTTCAGCCTGGTCATCGCCTACGCGGTGGCCGTGCTCGGGCTGAACCTGGTGACCGGCTTCAGCGGTCAGATCTCGCTGGGCCACGGCGCCTTCTTCGGCCTGGGCGCCTACACCACGGCCATCCTGGTCTCCGACCACGGCTGGAGCTGGGCGGCGACGGTGCCGGTCGCGGCGCTGCTCGGGCTCGCCCTGGGCTTCGTCGTCGGCGTCCCGGCGCTCCGGCTGCACGGGCTCTACCTGGCCGTCATCACCCTGGCCGTGGGCGTCGCGTTCCCGGTGGTGGTCAGCCAGCCGATCGGGCTCGCGCTGGGCACCGGCGGCGTGGCGGGCAAGCCCGTGCGGATCGCCTGGGACAAGCCCGCCTGGTTCGGCCTCGACGTCTCCGACCGCGGCTGGACCTTCATCGTCATGGCCGCGATCGCCGGCGCGCTGTTCTGGATCGCCACCGGCCTGGTGCGCAGCCGGATCGGCCGGTCGATGGTGGCGCTGCGGGACAACGGCACCGCGGCGGCCATCTCGGGCATCTGGCCGGCCGAGGTCAAGACCGTGGCCTTCGCGGTCAGCGCGCTGTACGGCTCGATCGGCGGATCGCTGTACCTGCTGACGACGCCGATCGTCAGCCCCTCGACGGTGGGCTTCACGATCACCCTGCTGTTCATCACCGCGATGGTGCTGGGCGGGGCGGCGACCGTGTCCGGCGCCTGGATCGGCGGCCTGGCCATGGTGTTCCTGCCGTACTACACCGCCGAGTGGGCCGGTCAGCTGCCACTGCTGCGCAGCCTCACCGACCAGCCGGGGCTCTTCGCCAACGTGATCTACGGCGTCATCCTGATCGTCTTCATCTACTTCGTGCCCAGCGGCCTGGTCCCGCTGCTCACCGGGCTGCGCGCCCGGTTCCTGGTCATCGTCCCGCCGGAGGCGGCGGCCGTCGCCTCCGGCGGCAGCGCCACGACGGCGGGGGAGCCGGACGGCGGCCTCTCCCGCCCGACGCCGGCGATCGGCGGACCCACCGACCCGGCCGCTCCGCACGCCGGCACACCGGTCGACACCGCGCGCCGGCGCTAGGCCGGTCCTCCCCTCCGGGGGAGTGCCCCGTCGTCCCGTCCCACAGCAGCTGCCTGACACAGGAGTGCGCCATGCCCCCGAAGAGGATCCGGTTCGGCATCTTCATGCCGCCGTTCAACTCGCCCGCGACGCAGGGCGCGACCAGCTCGCTGATGCGCAACGTCGAGACGATCAAGCTGCTCGACGAGCTGGGCTACGACGAGGCCTGGGTCGGGGAGCACCACTCGGCGGGCGTCGAGATCATCGCCGACCCGCTGCTCTTCCTCATGCACGTCGCCGGCCAGACGCGGCACATCCGGCTGGGCACCGGGGTGATCTCGCTGCCCTACCACAACCCGTTGTGGACGGCGGACCGGATCATCCTGGCCGACCACCTGCTCCGCGGCCGGCTGATGGTGGGGCTGGGCCCGGGTTCGCTGCCCACCGACGCGGCGATGATCGGTCTGGAGCCCGCCGACCTGCGGCCCGCGCTGGACCACGACACCGACGTCCTGATGCAGCTGCTGCGCGGCGACGAGCCGGTGACCGTGACGACCGACCGGTACGAGCTCGTCGACGCCCGGTGCCAGCTGGCGCTGTGGTCGGACCCGCTGGACATGGTCGTTGCCGCGTCGGTGTCGCCGGCCGGCCCGATGCTCGCCGGCCGGCACGGCCTCGGGATCATCTCGCTCGGCGCGATGATGCAGGGCGCCGAGGGGCTGACCATGCACTGGGACCGGCTCCAGGTCGAGGCGGCCGAGCACGGCCACGTGCCCGACCGGAAGAACTGGCGGCTGATGGGCCCGATGCACCTCGCCGAGACCCGCGAGCAGGCCATCGAGGACGTCCGCTACGGCCTGGACGCCTGGGCCGAGTACACCCAGGACGTCCTCGCGCTGCCCACCCTGCGCGCGGCGGGCGACACGTTCGAGGAGCGGGTCGACTGGATCAACGAGAGCGGCCTGGGCGTCATCGGGACGCCGGACGACGCCATCGCCCGCATCACCGAGCTCGACGAGCAGTCCGGCGGGTTCGGCTGCTTCATCATGCTGGCCACCGACTGGGCCAACTGGGACGCCACCCGGCGGCACTACGAGCTCTTCGCCCGGCACGTCGCTCCGCGCTTCCAGCCCTCCTCCGCCCGGCTGCAGGCCAGCGAGGCGGCCGCCCGGGCGGTCCACGACGACCTGTACGAGAAGAACGGCGCCGCGATCCAGGCCTGGACCGACCAGAACCAGCGGACCGTCCCGCGCGCTGCGACCCGCTGATCCCCCCGCTGCCCTGACCCGCACCCGCACCGCCCGGCCGAGCACCCCGCTCGGCCGACCCCTTGACAGGAGATGCTCGATGACGAGTAAGACCCGTTCGGTAGCGCTCGCCGGCGCCGGCCTGCTGATGATCGGACTCACCGCCTGCGGCAACAGCAAGGACGCCGACGCCGACGCCGCCGGCAGCGGTGGCACCGCCGCCGGCGCCACCAGCGCCGACGGCACGTTCGCCGTCGACGCCTCGGCGTGCCCGGCCGAGGCGACCACCGAGCTCGCCGAGGGCGAGCCGATCGTCATCGGCACCAGCCAGCCGCTCAGCGGACCGCTCGCGGTGGCCGGCGCGGCCAACGTCTCGGGGTTCACGGCCTACATCGACAAGGTGAACAAGGCCGGCGGCGTGGCCGGCCACCAGATCGAGCTGGTCACCAAGGACGACGCGTTCGACGCCGCCCGCGCGGTCACCAACGCGCAGTCGTTCACCGGCGAGGACGGGGTCTTCGCCACCATGGCGCAGATCGGCACCCCGCAGATCAGCGCCACCCAGCCGATCCTCGAGGCGGCCTGCGTGCCGCAGCTGTGGACGATCACCACCAGCGCGGGGTTCGCCGACCCCGCCGAGCACGAGTGGACGATCAACGGCATCCCGCCGGCACCGGTCGAGGCCAAGGCGATCGTCGACTACATCGCCGGCAAGGTGCCCGGCGGCACGGTCACCGAGCTCAAGGGCTCCGACGCGCTCGCCGAGGACTTCCACGCCGCGCTGCCGGCGCTGGCCGAAGAGGCCGGGCTGACCATGCAGCCGGACCAGACCATCCCCGCCGGGGCCACCACCATCGACGCCCAGGTGTCCGCGGCGGTGGCCGGCTCGCCGGACGCGATCGTGCTGGAGGCGCTGCCGAACTACGCCCCCGGTTTCCTCACCGGGCTCGCCCGGGCCGGCTACAAGGGCCTGGTCGTGCTGAACTCCTCGGCGAACGCGGCCGGCCAGTGGGTCACGCCGTCCGACCCGGCTGGCGAGGGTGCCGTCGTCCCGCTGTTCCGCAAGGACCCGTCCGACCCGCGCTGGGCCGACGACCCGGCCGTGCAGGAGTACCTGGCCGACATGGAGGCCGCCGGTGAGGGCAAGGCCGCGATGTTCGGCAACGCGCTCGACGGCTACAACTTCGCGCTCATGACGGTGCAGAACCTGAAGGACGCCGCGGAGATGGAGGGCGGCCTCACCCGGGTGAACGTCATGAACGCGGCCTGGAACATGGACATGCAGCGGCCGCTCATGATCAACCCCGAGCAGGTCACCAGCGGCCCGACCGACCCGTACGCGGTGGAGTCCGGCGAGATGGGTGCCTACTCCGCGGCCACCAAGGGCTGGGAGTCGGTCGGCGAGTGGGACTACTCGGGGCAGAGCGTCGAGATCATCGGCCAGAAGTGAGCCGGCGGGCCGCCGTCCTCCCCTCGCGGGAGGACGGCGGCCCGTCCCCGTTCCCATCCCGGAGAGGTGCCGCGTGACCGGTCCGTCCGACGTCCCCGCACGCACCCAGGTCGCCGTCCTCGGTGCCGGGCCGGCCGGCCTGGTGCTCGCCGCGCTGCTGGCCCGCGCGGGCGTCGACTGCGTCGTCCTGGAATCGCGCAGCCGCTCCTACGTCGAGTCCCGGGTGCGGGCCGGCGCGCTGGAGCCGGGCACGGTCGCGCTGCTGCGCGAGCTGGGCGCGGGGGAGCGGCTGGACGCCGCCGCGATGGTCTCCCACCAGTTCGAGCTGCGCATCGACGGCGCGCGGTACGTCATGCCGGTCACCGAGCTCAGCGGGCAGCCGATGTACGTCTACGGCCAGCAGGAGGTCGTCAAGGACCTCGTCGCGTTGCGGCTGTCCGCCGGTGGCCCCCTGCTGTTCGGGGCCGAGGCGCTGGGCGTCGACGGCATCGACGGCCCCACCCCGACGGTGCGCTACCGCCAGGACGGCGTGGAGCGCACCCTGACCGCCGACGTCGTCGTGGGCGCCGACGGCTTCCACGGCGTCGGACGCCGGTCGGTGCCCGGGGCGCGGACCGCCACCCGCGAGTACCCGGTCGCCTGGCTGGGGCTGCTCGTCGACGCCCCGCCGTCGGGGGACGACGTCGTCTACGCCTTCTCCCGGGCCGGCCTGGGCATGCACTCGATGCGGTCGCCGTCGCTGACCCGGCTGTACCTGCAGGTGCCGGCCACCGACACCCTGGATGCCTGGTCCGACGACCGGATCTGGGCGCAGCTGCACACCCGGCTCGCCGCCGACGGCTGGTCGCTGACCGAGGGGCCGATCCTCGAGCGGGCGATCGCCCCGCTGCGCGCCTACGTCTCCGACACGATGCGCGCCGGCCGGCTGTTCCTCGCCGGGGACGCCGCGCACATCGTGCCGCCGACCGGCGCCAAGGGCCTCAACCTGGCGGTGCGGGACGTGAAGGTGCTGGCCCCGGCGCTGGTCGCGCTGCTGCGCGGCGACCCCGCGCTCGCCGACGCCTACACCGCCACCTGCCTGGAGCACGTGTGGTGGGCGATGTCCTTCTCCTGCGGGATGGCCCGGCTGCTGCACGCCTCCGGCGACCCGTTCGAGGACTCGCTGCGCGCCGCGGAGCTGCGCGGGCTGGCCACCCGCGAGCCCGGCCGCCGGATGCTCGCCGAGGACTACTGCGGCGTCCGGCCCTGACCCGGGCGCGCTGCGGGAACCCGTCCCGCTGCCATGCTGGCCCGGTGCCCGACCCCGCCCTCCCCACCGAGCTGCGCCGCCGCGTGCTGGCTGCCTGGACCGACTCCCCGGCCCGCTTCCGGGAGGACGCCAACGCCGAGGAGGACCTGGTCCGCGGCGGGTACCGGGACCGGCTGCTGGTGGAGCTGGCGCAGAACGCCGCGGACGCCGCCGTCCGCGCCGGGGTGCCCGGCCGGCTGCGGCTGGAGCTGACCGCCGGGCCCGACGGCGCGCTGCTCCGGGCTGCCAACACCGGTGCCCCGCTGGACGACGCCGGGCTGCAGGCGCTGGCCACGCTGCGGGCGTCGGCCAAGCGCGACGAGCGCGGCAGCGTCGGCCGGTTCGGGGTCGGGTTCGCCGCGGTGCTGGCGGTCAGCGACGCCCCTGCCGTCCACTCGACCGGCCGGTCGGTGGCCTTCAGCGCCGACCGCACCCGGGAGGCCGTCGCCGCCGTCCCGGGGCTGGCCGACGAGCTGGCCCGGCGGAGCGGAGCCGTGCCGGTGCTGCGGCTGCCGTTCGAGGCCGACGGCGCCCCGCCGGCCGGGTTCACCACCGAGGTGGTGCTACCGCTGCGCGGCGGCGCGGAGGCCGCCGTCCGCGCCGCGCTGGCGGACCTGGAACCGGAACTGCTGCTGGCCCTGCCCGGGCTGGCGGAGGTCGACGTCGTCGTCGACGACGTCGACCGCCGGCTCTCCTGCGCCCTCGCCGGTGGGACGGCGTGGCTGACCGACGGCGACCGGACGACGACGTGGCACGTGCTGCAGCGGTCGGGGGAGCTGCCGGCCGAGCTGCTGGCCGACCGGCCGGTGGAGGAGCGGGGCCGCCGCGGCTGGACGCTCACCTGGGCGGTGCCGCTGGACGACCGCGGTGTGCCGCGCCCGCTGGCCGGCCGGCAGGTGCTGCACGC
>JAOPWO010000354.1 GCA_025965635.1 Modestobacter sp.
GAGCGGTCCCGCCCGGCGCGACGGCCCAGCGAACCGAGATGAGCACAGGGAGCCTGAATCTAGCCACCCCTCAAGAATGCTTGCACCATGCGACAGTCGTGTGGATGATTGCATCATGCCAACGCTCTACCTGCGAAACGTGCCGGCCGAGGTGATCGAACGGCTGTCCCGCATGGCCGAGCGTGAGCACGCGTCCGTGAGCGCGGTCGCCGTCCGTGAGCTGGCGGATGCCAGCCGCCGGGCGGACAACCCGGCCCTGTTGGCAGCCCTTCCGGACACCGGTATCGCCGTGGACGACGTCGTCGACGCACTGGACGACGGCCGCGCGGACCCGTGATCGTCCTCGACGCGTCAGCTGCGGTCGCTGCTCTTCTACGCGACGGGTTGGCCCGGCAGGTTGCGGCGAGCGAGCAGCTCCACGTGCCGCACCTGATCGACGCCGAGGTGGCCCAGGCGTTGCGCCGACTGGTGGCTGCCGACCGGCTTCCCGCGCATGAGGGGGAAGGCCTGCTCACCGCCTGGGCCGCGCTGGCCCTGGTGCGCCACCCCTTCCAGGCGTTGCTGCCCCGGATCTGGGCGCTCCGCGAGAACGTGTCGGCCTACGACGCCACCTACGTCGCACTGGCCGAGGCCCTGGGCTGCGCGCTGCTCACCGCTGACGCCCGCCTCGCGCGAGCCCCCGGAGCCCGTTGTCCGGTCACCGTCGTGCCGAGCTGACACTCCAGGCGGTCGACACCCAGCCCTTCTGTCAGCAGCCCGCGAGAGCATCCACACCTGTGGCACCAGGAGGCGGGATGCGGTGCGGGCCGAACGATGCGGACGGCGGCACATCGCCGCCACCGACCATCGACCCCGGACCGCACCCCGGTGCGTCCTCAGCCGACGTCAGGGCCCGGATGTCCCGCCTGCGCCGTCGGGACAACCGGCCTGAGATGGCGGTCCGCCGGCTGTTGCACGCAGCTGGTCTGCGCTACCGGGTGGCGTACCGCATCCCTGGTCAACGACGTCGCACGATCGACATCGCCCTCACCCGCCACAAGCTGGCCGTCTACATCGACGGGTGCTTCTGGCACAGCTGCCCCGATCACCTGCACCTGCCCAAGGCGAACAGGGACTGGTGGATGCGGAAGATGGCGATGAACCGATCCCGTGACGCCGCGAGCACCGCACAGCTCGAAGCTCTCGGCTGGACCGTCTTGCGGTTCTGGGAGCACGAGGCGCCGGACAGGGTCGCCGCAGCGATCATCACCGTCGCCGGGAAGCAGGAAGCGGACCCAGGGCAGGACCTGAGCGTTCAGGTCCGCGCGCTGCTCGACACCGGTGGGGGCTGCCGCCATGCCCGCACACGCGCTCAGCACCACCCCTGCGATGACGTTGCCGCCGCGGGATCAACCAGCCGCGAACACGCAGCCAACTCCTTCGTGTAGCGACCGCTAACGGGTCAGACCACCACGGACGTCGTCGACCCGCCGCACCCGCCATGATCACCGCATGTCCTCCCACCGCCCCCCGACCGACCTCTTCCGGCTCGACGGCCGGGTGGCCGTCGTGACCGGCGCCTCCTCCGGCCTCGGCGCCACCTTCGCCGTTGCCCTCGCCGAGGCCGGGGCCGACGTCGTCGTCACCGCCCGGCGCGCCGACCGGCTCGCCGAAGTGGCGGCGGAGGTAGCCGAAACCGGACGCAGGTGCGTCACCGTCGTCGGCGACGTCAGCAACCCCGACGACTGCGCCGCGGTCGCGCGAGCGGCGGTAGAACAGCTCGGTCGGCTCGACGTCCTCGTCAACAACGCCGGCACCGCCTCCGCCGGGCCCGCCCTCCGCGCGGACCCAGCGGTCTTCGAGACCGTCCTCCAGGTCAACCTCGCCGGCGCCCACCACATGGCCCAGGCCGCGGCCCGGGAGATGGTCAAAGGAAAAAACGGCGGCTCCATCGTCAACATCTCCTCCACCCTGGGCCTCGCCGGCAGCGACGTCCCGCAGGCCGCCTACAGCGCCTCCAAGGCCGGCCTGCTCGGCCTCACCCGCGACCTCGCCATGCAGTGGACCGGCCGCTACGGGATCCGGGTCAACGCCCTCGCCCCCGGCTTCTTCCCCTCCGAGCTCACCGCCTCGCTGCTGGAGAGCGACAAGGGCCTGGCCGGGGTGGTCGCCCGCACCCCGATGCGCCGCGTCGGCCGCCCCGAGGAGCTCATCGGCCCGCTGCTCCTCCTGGCCAGCGACGCCGGCTCCTACATCACCGGCAGCACCCTCGCCGTCGACGGCGGCTGGTCGCTGCACTGAGCCGCTAGACCAAACAGGCGGTTGCTCATACGGTGCGCGGTGACCTCGCTCACAACACCGTAGGAGTGCGCCCGTGTACAAGCTCATCGCCGTCTGGTCCGCACCCCGCCCCGAGGACGAGGAGGCCTTCGAGCAGCACTACCGCGACGTCCACCTGCCCGCCGCCGCCAAGACCCCGAACATGCGCCGGCTCGTCGCGATCCGCACCGCCGACGGACTGGAGGGCGGCTCGTCGGCCTTCCACCGCGTCGCCGAGCTGCACTTCGACTCCAAGGCCGACCTCGAGGCCGCCGAGCACTCGCCCGAGTGGGGCGGGATGCGCGCCGACGCCGGCGGGATGATCGAGCGCTTCGGCGTCACGCTCACCGTCGGCATCGGCGAGGAGCAGGAAGTCCAGCTGTGACCGTCCTCGTCACCGGCGGCTCCTCCGGCATCGGCCGGGCCGTCGCCGAGCACTGGGCCGGCCTCGGGCACGACGTGGTGATCAACTACCACGCCAACGACGACGCCGCCGAGCAGGCCCAGGCGGCGGTGACGGCCGCCGGCGGCACGCCACACCTGGTCAAGGCCGACGTCGGGACGGCCGACGGCGTGGCCGCGGTCGTCGACGGCGTCCGCGCGGTCACCGACTCCCTCGACCTCTACGTGCACTGCGCCGCCCTCGCCGTCACCGGCGCCGCGCTCGAGATCGACCCCGCACACCTCGCCCAGGCCATCGCGGTCAACGGGACGGCACTGGTCCCGCTCACCCAGGGCCTCCTGCCGGTCCTGCAGCGCGGCAGCAGCCTGGTCTACGTCAGCAGCCGCGGCGCCCGCGCCTACGTGCCGAACTACGTCGCCCTCGGCCCCAGCAAGGCCCTCGGCGAGGCCCTCGTCCACTACCTGGCGCGCGAGCTCGCCCCGCACGGCGTGCGGGCCAACACCGTCTCCGCCGGCGCGCTCGACACCCCCGCCTTCCGCACCATGTTCGGCGACCAGGCCCAGGACCGGCTGGACGCCGCGGCCAGGGCCAACCCCAGCGGCCGCGGCATCACGATGGCCGACGTCGTCGCCGCGATCGAGTGGATCAGCAGCCCGGCCGCGGCGATGGTCCAGGGCCAGACGGTCATGGTGGACGGCGGCATCTCGCTCTGACCGAGGTCTGGACAGCAAACGGACGTTTGCCTACGCTGTGCCCTGTGTCACAGACGACTGCGGTCCCGGCCGGCACCGATCCCCGGCCGCGCGTCGTCGTCCGCGGGGACGACGCCGTCGTGGCCGGGGTGCGCTGCACCGAGTGCGGCCACCCCGTCGCCTTCGTGCGTCCCCGCTGCCCGGCCTGCCGCGGGCCGGTCGAGCCGGCCGAGTTCGGACCGGCCGGCACCGCGTGGAGCTCCACCGTCGTCCGGATCCCGGTTCCCGGCCGGGAACCCCCGTACGCGCTGGCCTACCTCGACCTGGACGACGGACCGCGCGTGCTGGCCCACCTGCCCGGCGACCGGGCCGTCCCGGTCGGCACCCGGCTGCGCCTCACCGCACCCGACGAGGCCGGCGACCTGACCGCCGAGGAGGCCTGACATGGACGTCGCCGTGCACGGCGTGGGCACGAGCCACTTCGGCCGCCAGCCCGACCGGCCGCTGATCGACCTCGCCTGGGACGCCGTCCGGGAGGCGCTGGCCGACGCCGGCACCGACCAGGTCGACGCGGTCTACGTCGGCACCGTCTTCGGTGCCCCCGGCGTCGCCCAGCGGGTGCTCTCCGCCCTCGGCATCACCGGCATCCCGATCCTCACCCTGGAGAACGCCTGCGCCAGCGGCACGACCGCGCTCGTCGAGGGCCACGAGGCCGTGCGCACCGGCCGCTACGGCCGCGTGCTCGCCCTCGGCCTGGAGCAGATGAGCACCACCTTCGGCGGCGCGATCCACCCCGAGTCCAGCGACGCGGAGGGCCTCGCCGGCCTCGCGCTGCCCGCGCTCTACGCCATGGCCGCGCACCGCTACCTGCAGACCGGCGCCGCCACCGCCGAGCAACTGGCCACCGTGTCGGTGAAGAACCACGCGCACGCGCTGCACAACCCGCGCGCCCAGTACTCCGGCAGCTACACCGTCGAGCAGGTGCTCGGCTCCCGGATGATCGCCGACCCGCTCACCCTGCTGCAGTGCTGCCCCACCTCCGACGGCGCCGCCGCCGCGGTGCTCGCACCCGCCACCGGGGGCGCCCGGGAGATCCCGGTCCGCGGCCTCGCCATCAGGTCCGGCGACCTGTGGGACCACCGCTCCCCGCACGTCTGGGGGTACGACCTGGTCGCCGCCACCGCCGCGCTCGCCTACGAGGCTGCCGGCATCGCCCCCGGCGACGTCGACCTGTTCGAGGTGCACGACGCCTTCACCATCGGCGAGGTCGCCACCACCGAGGCCCTCGGCATCGTCGGGCACGGCGACGGTGGCAAGGCCGCCGAGTCCGGCCGGACGGCGGTCGGCGGCGCCTCCCCGGTCAACCCGTCGGGCGGGCTGCTCTCCCGCGGCCATCCACTCGGCGCCACCGGGCTCGCCCAGGTCGCCGAGGTGGTGTGGCAGCTGCGCGGCGACGCCGGCGGCCGCCAGGTCGACGGCGCCCGGATCGGGCTGGTCGAGACGATGGGCGGCGGCGTCAGCGGCATCGACGGCAACGCCTGCGTCGTGGCGGTGCTCGGCGCATGAGCGCACCCGAGATCGAGATCGACCTCTTCTCCCCCACCGCCGACCCCTACCCGGTCTTCGACGCGCTCCGCGACAACTCCCCGGTGCACTGGAGCCCGCGCTACCGCTCCTGGTTCGTCACCCGCTTCGACGACGTCTCCGCCGCGCTGCGCGACCCGCGCTTCTCCGCCGACCGGATCACCCCCTACGTCGAGGCCAAGCTCTCCGGCCCGGACACCGACCCGGCGCTGCGGCAGACCTTCGCCGTCCTCGAGGACTGGATGGTCTTCAAGGACCCGCCCGACCACACCCGGCTGCGCCGGCTGCTCCGCCGCGCCTTCACCCCCCGCACGATCGAGGCGCTCCGCCCCCGGGTCGGCGAGCTCGCCGACGAGCTGCTCGACGGCATCGCCGGCAACGGCTCCGCGGACCTGATCGGCGAGTACGCCTACCCGCTCACCGCCGCGGTGATCGCCGAGATGCTCGGCGTGCCCAGGGAGGACCGGGACCTGTTCAAGGACTGGTCGGACGCGATCACCGCGCTGGTCTTCGCCGGCCTGGGCAGCCCCGAGCGCCACGAGCGCGCCGTCCGCGGCATGCTCGAGCTGCGCGACTACCTCACCGACCTGGCCGCGCAGGTCACCGCCCACCCCCGCGACGACCTGCTCACCGCCCTGGTGCAGGCCCGCGACGAGGGCGACGCCCTCAGCCACGACGAGGTGGTGTCCACCGGCGTGCTGCTGCTGTTCGCCGGCCACGAGACGACGACGAACCTGATCGGCAACGGGCTGCTCGCCCTGCTGCGGCACCCCGACCAGCGCGCCCTGCTGGAGGCCGGCGAGGTGCGGATCGTCAGCGCGATCGAGGAGTTCCTCCGCTACGACGGCCCGGCGAAGACCGTCGTCCGGCTGATGGCCACCGACGTCGAGCTGCGCGGGCACACCCTCAAGGCCGGCTCGCGGGTGTTCCTCTGCCCCCCCAGCGCCAACCGCGACCCGGCGGTCTTCCCCGACCCCGGCCGGCTGGACCTGACCCGCACCGAGAACCAGCACGTCGGGTTCGGCTTCGGCCTGCACTACTGCCTGGGCGCGCCGCTGGCCCGGCTCGAGGGCGGCATCGCCATCCCCCGGGCCCTGCAGCGGCTCACCGACCTGCGGCTGGCGCCCGACGCGGAGCTGACCTGGCAGCCGGTGCTGCTCAGCCGCGGCCTCACCGCCCTGCCCGTCCAGTTCGGTGCCACGAGCGAGGGAGACCGATGACGACGACGTCCGCAGCCCCGACGACGACCGACGTCCCCGGACGGCGGACGGCGGCCCAGCGGCTCGCCGAGCACAAGCCGTTCTGGGACACCGAACGCGAGACGATGCCGCCGCGGCAACGCGAGGCGGTCATCCTGGAGCGGGTCCAGCACCAGCTCCGCTACGCCTACGCGACGCTCCCCTTCTACCGCCGGCACTACGACGCGCACGGCTTCTCCCCCGACTCGGTGCGCTCGCTGGAGGACTTCACCACCAAGGTCCCGGTGGTCACCAAGAAGGACCTCATCGCCGACCAGGCCGCCCACCCGCCGTTCGGCAGCTACCTCGGCGTCACCCCCCGCGACATCGCCCGGGTGCACGGGTCGTCCGGGACGATGGGCAACCCGACGATGTACGGCGTCTCGCACCGCGACTGGGCCCGCTGCGGCCAGGCGATGGCCATGGGCCTGTGGTGCGCCGGCTTCCGCCCCGGCGACCTGGTCCAGGTGACCTTCCCGTTCACCATGTTCTTCGGCGGCTGGGGCAACGTGCAGGCCCTCGAGCTGCTCGGCGCCGGCTGCTTCCCGACCGGCTCGATGGTGCCCACCGAGCGGCAGATCGACTTCCTGCACGACCTGTCGGTGGACGCGGTGATCGCCACGCCGTCCTACCTCGCCCACCTCGGGCAGCGCGCCGAGGAGCTCGGCCGGCCGGTGTCGGGCAGCACCGTGGGGCTGGCCCTGGTCGGCGGCGAGCCCGGCGGCAGCATCCCCGCCGTCCGTGCGCGGCTGCGCGAGCAGTGGGGCGGGCTGGACGTCATCGACGGCGCGGCCGGGTCGACGTCGGAGATGTACCCCTTCCTCACCAACATCGGCTGCCTGCAGGACCCCGACGGCGGCGTCCACCTGTTCCAGGACGAGAACTACACCGAGGTCGTGAGCCGGGACGACCCGAACGTGCCGGTGCCGGTCGGGACGGCGGGGGCGACCGTGGCCACGCACCTGTGGCGGGAGTCCCAGCCGATGATCCGGTTCTGGATGGGCGACGAGGGCCTGCTGGACGACGCGCCCTGCCGGTGCGGCCGGACCTATCCCAAGCTGCCCCGCGGGGTCTTCGGCCGGATCGACGACATGCTGCTGATCCGCGGCGCCAACGTGTACCCCTCGGCCGTGGAGGCCGCCGTCCGGGCCACCCCCGGGGCCGGCGCGGAGTTCCGGATCGTCGTCGACCGGCCGCACGACCTCGACGAGATCTGCGTTCTCGTGGAACGGGACGCCGACCTCCCCGAGGCCGAGGCGCCGCGGCTGCAGGCCGACCTGGAGGAGCGCATCCGACGGGCGGTGAACGTCCGGGTGCCGGTGGAGGTGGTGCCGCCGGGGTCGCAGGAGGCCCAGACCTTCAAGGCCCGCCGGGTGGTCGACAACCGCCCCCGCGGCTGACGCTCAGGCCCGGACGCCGTCCAGGAAGACGCCGCTGATCCGGTCGGCCATCTCGGCCGCGCCGATCGGGCCGTCCGGGTCCCACCAGCGGGTCAGCCAGTTCAGCGCGCCGATCAGCACGTGCGGCGCCGTCCGCAGGTCCAGGTCGGTGCGCAGCGAGCCCTCCGCGACCCCGGCGGCCAGGACGGCGCGGACCAGCCGCACGTACTCCGAGTCCATCGCCGCCCACTCCGGATAGCGGCCCAGCCCGGCCACCTCGTGCACGTACACCGACGCGTACACGAAGTGCTCGGCCAGCACGCCGGCGTGCACCCGGGCCAGCCGGGCGATCTTCTCCGGCGCCGGCACCACCTCGGCGGCCAGCGCCCGCGCCTCGCTCAGCAGCTGCTCGGCCGGCGGCCGGACGACGGAGAAGAGCAGCTCCTCCTTGCTGGAGATGTAGTTGTAGAGGCTGCCCTTGAGCATGCCGACCTCGTCGGCGACGTCCTCGAGGGTGGCGCCGTGGTAGCCCTTCGCCCGGAACACCTTGGCCGCGGCGGCCATCACCTCGGGCCAGCGGCTGGGTCGGGGCACAGGCAGGTCCTCTCGGGGCTCGCGGCGGTCGGAGCGGTCAGGCTAAGTCCCGCAGCGTGCCCCCGCCCGGGCTCCTCCCGCGGCGGGAGGAGCCCGGGCGGACGGTCAGGCCCGGCCCAGCGCGACGTCGGCGAGCTTCAGCCGGCGCTTCATGTGCTGGTTGGCCTGGAACTGCGGCATCACGTAGCGGGCGAACAGCTCCAGGGAGCGGTTCCACTTGTCGGTGGTCACCCAGTCCCGGGAGTTGATCAGGAAGGTGCCGAAGCCGCCGACGCTCTCGTGGATCTCGTTGATCTGCCGGACGCAGTCCTCCGGGCTGCCGATCACCCAGGGCAGGTGCTCGACCATCCACTCGAAGGTCAGCTCGGCGTCGGGCATCTCCTTGTCCTCCTTCATCAGCGCGCCCAGCCCGAGGCCGAGCAGGTACTCGTAGGAGCGCTGCACACCCGCGCGGATGTCGTTCATCGCCGTGTTCCTGTCGTCGCTGACGTAGACCTCGCGGCTGATCCGCCAGTTCGCCCGGGCGACGGCGGGGTCCAGCCCGGCCGCCGACGCCGCACCCGTCAGCGCCTCGGCCTGCTGCATCAGGTCGGGGGTGAACTCGTTCTTCTCCGCGAGCAGCGGGGCGAAGTAGACCGACAGCGGGTTCCAGCCCCGCTCGCCGCACTTGGCGTAGTTGTGCGTGCCGGTGAGCCCGGCGATCGCGAACGGCGGCACGTCCTGGTACGGCCCCACCTGGATCTGCCGGTTCTCGTACTTCCAGTACACGCCCTGGTAGTCGACCGGCTCGTCGCTGGTGAGCAGCTGCCAGACGATCTCCATCGCCTCGTTCATCCGCGGGGTCGCCTCGTCCGCGGGCATCTGGAACAGCGCCTTGTCCGTGGGCAGCCCGCCGCCACCGAAGCCGTACTCCAGCCGGCCGTGGGTCAGGTGGTCGAGGAACGCCAGCCGCTCCGCGACCAGGAACGGCTCGTGGTACGGCAGGTTCACCACGCCGGTGCCCAGCCGGATCTTGGACGTCACCGCCGAGGCCTTGGCGATCATGAACTCGGCGACCGGCACGTTCTCGAAGCCGCCGGTGTGGTGCTCACCGACCCAGTACTCGGTGAACCCCAACTGCTCGGCCAGCACGATGTCGGCGATGTCCCGGTCGTAGGACAGCGTCCAGTTCTCCTGCGGCGGGTGCTCGGGCATGGTGAACAGGCCGAACTTCATCGGGCGGACCCCTTTGTCGTCGAGGCGCCCGCAGCTCTGCCGGCGCCGTTAGCAAACAACTAGTCGGCTACGGCGCCTGTGTCAAGGGTCACACCGACCAGGAGGGCCTCCGGAACGCACCAGCACGGGGCCAGGCCGTCGGGGGCCCGTCCCGGCACCGTCGGTTATCGTCGGTGCAGTTCCCGTAACTCGTGTGTAACAACCTGCGGCCGGCGTCCCCGGTGGAGCAAGGCGGCACGCCCGATCCGCCAGCAGAGGTCATGTTCCACACGCGTTCATCGAGCTACGAGCTCATCCGGCACACCGGACTGTCCTACTTCCCGCTCGCCTTCATCGCCCGGCTCCCGTTCGCGATGATGACCGTCGGTGTCCTGACCCTCGTCGTCGCCGAGCGCGGGTCGATGACCCTGGGCGGCCTGAACTCCGCCGCCGCCGGCATCGGCACCGCGCTCGCCGGCCCGCTGCTCGGCGCGGCCGTCGACCGCTTCGGGCAGCGCCGCGTGCTCCTCCCGGTGGGCCTGGCCAACGCCGCCCTGCTGGGCGCCTTCCCGTTCCTCGTGGCGAGCACCGCCCCGGACCTCGCCGTCCTGGCGCTGTCGGTCCTGATCGGCGTCTCCGCGCCGCAGATCGCCCCGATGTCCCGCACCCGGCTGGTCGCTCTGGTCCGCCGAACGGTCCGCGGTGACCGGCGCGAGCAGGTGCTCAACGGCACGATGGCCTACGAGTCCGCCGCCGACGAGACGGTCTTCATCGTCGGCCCGTTCCTCGTCGGGCTGCTCGCCACCGCCTTCGCCCCCTGGCTGGCCATCGCCGGCGCCGCGGTGATCACCCTGGTCTTCGTCACCGGTTTCGCGCTGCACCCCACCGGGCGGCTCACGCCCACCTCGGCTGCCGCGACAGCTGCACGGGCGCCCGCCCGGGAGCTCGCACGCGTGCCGCTGCTCACCGTGGTGGCCGGCGCGCTGGGCATCGGCCTCTTCTTCGGCGCGACACTCACCTCGCTCACCGGGTTCCTCGCCACCGACGGCAGCGGCGACCAGGCCGGGCTGCTCTACGGCGTGATGGGCTTCGGGTCGGCCGCGCTGGCGCTGGGCTCGGCGACCTTCCCGGCCCGGTTCCGCCTTCCGGCGCGGTGGCTCGTCTTCGGGTCGCTGCTGCTCGCCGCGGCAGTCGTCTTCGCGTGCGCCCGGTCGGTCCCGGGGATGGTCGTGGCCCTCGCGATCCTCGGCTGCGGCATCGGCCCCACCCTGGTCGCCCAGTACAGCCTCGCCGCGACGCTCAGCCCGGCAGGCCGCTCGGCGACCACCATGACGATGCTGGGGTCGGCGGTCGTCGTGGGCCAGGCGGTCTCGTCCGCGGCGACCGGCGCCGTCGTCGACCAGCTCGGTGCGAGTGCCGCGCTCGCGCTCCCCGCCGTCACCGCCGCGTTCGTGGTCGCCGCCGGGATCGCGCACGCGGCGTCCGTGCGGCGCGTCGAGCCACGTGAACTCGTCCCCGCCTGAGCTGGACCTCCGTGAGCGCGGCTAGCGACGGTGCCAGCGCACCGCTCCCGCGGCCGAGAGCGCGAGCACGACCAGCGACAGCCCGGCGCTGCGGCGCGCCACGTCCCCACCGCGGCGGGCGACGAGGACCGCGACCGCGTCGAGCACGGTGAGCAGCAGGGTCACCTCGGTGGTGCGGCGAGCCTGTGGCGCAGGGGTGACCAGCAGCGCGGCGCCCATCGCGATGTTCCGAGCAGCGATCAGCCGCACCAGCAGCGGCAGGGCGGTGTCGGTGCGGGTGGCCACTTCGTCGACGCCCAGCAGCCGCGGCAGGGCGCGCGGCACGAACAGCGCGGCCGTGCCCAGCCAGATCGACAGGCTCCCGATGCTTCTCCGGGTGACGTCCCAGTCTCGGCTCATGCCCGGCTACTGCCCGGTCGCCGTGGGCGTCAACCGGTGCCGCCCGGCGGCCAGCACCACGACCAGGGCCAGGAACGGCAACGTGACCGCGCTGGCCACTCCGTCGCTGACCGCCGCGACGGCGAAGGCCCCGACACCCGGGGCGTCCAGCGGGCCGATCACCCGGGACAGCCCGAGCGCCGCGACCGATGCAGGCAGGGTGAGCAGCGCGGACACCACCCCGCCGAGCACGACGCCGGTCAGGACCGTGGCCGGTGCGGTGCGCACCGCCGTCCCGGCCAGCCCGCTCCCCCGCCGCAGCGCGTTCCGCAGCTCGCTCCGGCGACCCGCGGGGAGCCCGGCCAGGGCGCCGGTGACCCAGACCTGGGCCACCAGGCCGGTGAGGAACCCGATGACGTCGACGGCGAGCGCGGCCGGGTACCGCGGGTCGTCCCAGACCAGGACCTGGCGCAGCACGTCGGGCACCGTGTTGACGGCGGTGGCCAGCAGCGCCACCCCGTAGGCGGTGGGTGCGTGCCGGACCAGCAGCCCCAGCGCCGTCCGCGCGGTACCGAGCGGGCTCACGTCCGGGTCGCGACGAGCGCCGTCCAGCAGCCGGCCAGCCGGGTCTCCTGCCCGGACACGGCCAGGCCGGCGTCCCGGCAGGCGGCGGCGATCCCCTCGGGGGTGGGACGGTCACCGTCAGCGGGATGGCGGGACACCGCGCGCAGCGGGCGGCTGTCGACGATCCGGGCGGTCATCTCGCACGAGTAGAGCCGGCCACCAGGCCGGAGCACCCTCGCCGCCTCCGCGACCACCGGCCGCCAGTCCGTCGCGTGGTGCAGCACGTGGTAGCCGAACACCGCGTCGTAGCTGCCGTCGGCCGCGGTGAGGGCGGTGGCGTCGCCCAGCCGGACGTCGACCCGCGGGCCGAGGTCGTGCACGGCTGCCGCGCCGGCGGCCACGCTGGCCGGGAAGAGCTCGACGCCCTCGGCGCGGGCGGCACCGAACAGCTCGACGGCCAGCCGCAGCCCGGTGCCGCGGCGCCCGGTGCCCAGCTCGAGCACCCGCCCGCCGGGCACCGGCCCGCCGAGGCGCAGCAGGGCCGGCGCCTCCAGACGCCGCTGCACCAGGGCCCTGAGCCGGGCGTCGACCCACAGCCGGTTGGCGTCGACGAACGTGCGCGGCACGTCGGCGGACTGATCGGACACCACACGGTTGTTCCCGGCTGCCCCGGGGCAAAACCGGACCGTGACCGACCTCCGCGACCGCGTCGTCCTCGTCACCGGCGGGAGCGCCGGCATCGGCCGGGCGGTGGTGCACCGGCTCGCCGCCGCGGGAGCACGGGTCGTGGCCTGCGCCAGGGGCGGGGACCGGCTCGACGAGGCGCTGGCCGGGGTCCCCGGAGCCACCGGGGTCACCTCCGACGTGTCGTCGGCACCGGACCGGGTCGCCCTCGTCGAGCGGGTGGTCAGCGAGCACGGCCGGCTCGACGGGCTGGTGCTCAACGCCGCCATCGGGTACGCCGGCCTGGTCGAGGACACCCCGCAGGACGCGGTGGAGACCATGGTGTCCACCAACCTGACGGGTGTCATCGACCTCAGCCGACTGGCGCTCCCGCACCTGCTCACCGCGGCCGCCGACCGGGGGCGCGCGGACCTGCTGGTCGTGACGTCGTCCGCCGCGCTGGCCCAGGTGCCGCCCCTGACGATCTACTCGGCCACCAAGGCCGGGCAGCACGGGTTCGTGAAGGGGCTGCGCCGCGAGGTCACCTCCCGCGGGCTGCGGGTCCACTCGATCACGCCCGGGCCGGTGGCCACCGAGTGGCTGGTGCGCGGGCGTGGCGCAGCGCCCGCGTCGGACGCCGACGCCGCCGGGCGCCGGTCACCCGGCATCCGGCCGGAGCGGGTCGCCGAGCAGGTGGCCCGCAGCCTCACCTCCTACTGGTCCCGGACGGTGGCCGTGCCGAGGTACATGGGGCTGGCCCGGCTCGGCGAGGTGCCCCCGGTCGACCGGCTGATGGACATGACGCTGTCCCGCCAGCACCAGCGGATCCGCCGGCTCACCGACCGTGCGGTCGCCGACCGCACCGCCTGAGCCGGGCAGGAACCAGCCGAGCCCACCGCCGGGCTATTGACGGCGGCACTATCGATAGTGATGATATCGATATGCGCATCTCCGAGTTGGCCACCCGCAGCGGGGTCAGCGCGGCGTCCATCAAGTGGTACGCCCGCGAAGGCCTGCTTCCGGCCGGGAATCGCACCGGCTACAACCAGACCGAGTACGGCGAGGAGCACCTGGCCCGCCTGCACCTGATCCGGTCGCTGATCGAGGTGGGCGGGCTCAGCGTCGCCGCCGCGCGGAACGTGCTGGCCGCCGCCGACGACCCGGCCCACCCGTTCGGCGACACCCTGGGCATCGCCCAGGCGTCGCTCCCCCGCTCGACCACCCCGCCGACGGCGGAGTCGGTGCAGCAGGTGACCGACGCCGCCCGGGCGCAGGGCTGGGAGGTCTTCGACGACAACCCCGGCCTGCCGGCGGCCGCCGCCGTGCTCGACCGCTACCGCGCGCTGGGCCGCGAGGACCTCGCCGCCACCCTGCCCGGCTACGTCCGGGCCGCGGAGATCGTCGCCGCCGCCGACCTGGACTGCATCACGAAGCACCTCGACGCGGGCCCGGCGACGGCGGCGCAGACCGTCGTCGTCGGCACCGTGCTCGGTGACGCCCTGCTCGCCGGACTGCGCCGGATGGCCCAGGCCAGCGAGTCCCACCGCCGATTCGGACCCACCCCCGGGAGCCCGTCGTGACCGTCCTCGAACACCGACCGCCCCCCAGCCGGGCACTGTCCACCCGCCCGCCGAACCGGCCACTGCTGGCCCTCGCCGCGCTGATGGCAGCCACCGCCGTGGCCACCGCCGTCCTCGCGGTCGTCGACCCGGTGCAGATCAGCGGGCGGAACGGCTGGCTCAAACCGCTGAAGTTCGCCATCTCCATCGGCGTCTACGCCGTCACCATCGCCTGGCTGCTCGACCAGCTGCCCGAACGCCGCCAGCGGGTCGGCCGGATCGGCGCCGGGGTGGTGACCGCGGCGCTGGTCATCGAGATGGTGGTCATCGTCGGCGCGGTCGCCGCCGGCACCACCAGCCACTTCAACGTCTCCTCCCCGCTGGCCACGACCCTCTGGGCCGTCATGGGGACGTCGATCGCGGTCGTGTGGCTGGTCAACCTCGTCCTCGCGGCGCTGCTGTGGCGCGCCCTGGGCACCGGCACCGCCCGGCAGCTCGCCGTCCGGGCCGGTCTGGTCATCGGCCTGGCCGGCATGGCGGTGGCCTTCCTGATGACGTCGCCGACGCCCGAGCAGCTCGACAGCTTCACCGGGGTGGCCGGCGCGCACGCCGTCGGCGTCGCGGACGACGGCCCGGGCCTGCCCTTCCTGGGCTGGAGCACCACCGGCGGCGACCTGCGCGTGCCGCACTTCATCGGCATGCACGCCCTGCAGGTCCTGCCGCTGCTGGCGCTCGGTCTGGAGGTGCTGGCCCGTCGGATCCCGGCGCTGACCGATCCGGGCACCCGGTCCCGCGTCGTCGCCGTCGCGTCCGGCGGCTACGCCGTCCTGCTGGTGCTGCTCACCCTGCAGGCGCTCGCCGGCACCCCGGTCACCGAGCCGCTGGGGTTCCTGGGCTGAGCCCACCGCCCGTCGGAGTGGATGGCAGCACCTTGTTCGCACATCGACCCGCACGTGCGAACGGAGCTCGGCGGGCCGCCCACCCGCAACGCCGGGGCCGTCGTCGGCGACGCGCACGCCATGCAGGCCGCCCCCGACCTGGCCGCCGCCGAACGCCGTCCGCGTCCTCGCACCGCCGATCGAGGCGCGCGTGCTCAGCCCACGCCGGCCGACATCCGTACGGCGTCGTCCCCAGCGCTGGCGCCGGCGGCCGGGTTCAGCTCGGACACGCCCTTCTGCATGTCCTCCAGGTTCATGCACGGGGTGACCGTCACCCGGGCGTTCCCGCCCTGGAACAGCGGCTCGCAGACCGACGGCAGGTCGGCCGCGTCCTGCATGTCGAAGACCATGAAGCACGCCCGCTGCCCGTCCTCGCCGGCGAAGTACACCGCCTCCGGGTGCAGCTGCTCGACCAGCCCGCCGATCAACTGGCCGATCGAGCCGTCGGCGACGACGGTGTTCCCCGCAGGGGTGTCGATGACGGCCTTCAGCATCATGCGCATGGCAGCCTCCTGAGCTGGATGAGGTCGTCCAGCGTCGTCCGTCCGCAGTCGTCCGGGCCGGTTCCCGCTGCCCCGTCGACCGTGCTCCGCGCGTGCGGACGGTCCGTCCCGACCTGGTCGCGGAGCGGGCAGGACGGCGCTCGGGCACCGCGCCCGTAGCGTCGGCCGCGTGAGCTACGACGCCCTGGCCGAGAGCGTGCGGCTGCTCGAGGGCGCGCCACCGGCCGGCAGTGCGCGGCTGAGCCGGCGCGTCCGGCACCTGCCGCTGGCCGTCGACCGGGACGGCGACGTCGCCGCCACGATGTTCCTGCGCCGGGGCGTCAGCGGGATCCCGGAGATCGACGTGCACAGCCTGGAGCTGATCGACGGCGTGTGGCGGACGCTCGGCGGCGGTGGCGGGCCCGGGGACGAGACCACCGGACCCCGGCCGCGCCTGGCCGACCTGGGCGCGCCGGCGGTCAGCCGTGGCGGGGGTGGCACGAAGCGCTCGTCGGGCAGCTGGCTCCGCCTGCGTCAGGGCAGCTGGGTGTGGTGGGCCGAGCTGCACGTGGCCGAGGAGGTCGCCGTCCTGCGGGTCGACGGCCGGCAGCTGCCGGTCGCCGCGCACGGCTGCGCGGTCGTCGTCTGGACGACGCGGCCGCCGCAGGTCACCGCCCTGGACGCGGCGGGCGTCGAGGTGGGGCTGATCCCGATCCGCGAGCCCGGCTACCGGGCCGGCCGGTGACCGTCAGGCCGCCGGCGCCCAGCCCAGCGCCGGGCCGAGCTTCTCGGCCATGTCGGTGAGGATCTGCTCGTAGTCCTCGGCCTCGAAGCTGAACGGCAGCGCGAAGACCACCTCGCGCACCTCCCGGAACGCGGCGTCGGCGTAGAGCCGCTCGGCGATCTGCTCGCTCGCCCCCAGCAGGTCGACGGCGAACAGCAGCCGCTGCGGGCCCTGCGGCTGCCGGGTCCGCGGCGTCCGCGCCTCGACGTACGCCGCGTACTTCGCCCGCTGCTCCGCCGACGCCGAGTCGGTCGGGATCACCACCAGCCCCTGCGACGCCCGCGCCATCTCCCCCGCCGGGTGCGCGGACCGGAACGCCTGGATCTGCGCGGCCTGGATCGCGGCGAAGTCGACCGCGTCGCCCTCGGCCTTCACCACGCTGGAGGTCAGCAGGTTCAACCCCTGCTCCCCCGCCCAGCGCGCCGACCGCTCCGACCCGCCGCCGTACCAGAGCCGCGACCGCAGCCCCGGCGAGTGCGGCTGCACCCGGTCCGACCACTCCTCGACCACGCCCTCCCGGCCGGCGAACGTCGACGCCGGCGCACCCTCGACCAGCCGCAGCAACCGGGACACCCGCTCGTAGGAGAAGTCCTCGACGTCGGCGGTGTCCGGGTAGAGGGCGCCCTGCACGTCGTCCCAGTGCATCGGTGGCCCCACCGACACCCCGGGGTTCAGCCGGCCCCTCGACAGCACGTCCACCGTCGCCAGGTCCTCGGCCAGCCGCAGCGGGTTCTCCCACCCGAGCGGGATCACCGCCGTTCCCAGCTCGATCCGTGACGTCCGCTGAGTCGCCGCCGCCAGCACCGCCACCGGCGAGCTGATCCCGTACTGCAGGTGCCGGTTGCGCAGCCACGCGCTGTCGAACCCGAGCTGCTCACCGAGCTCGATGACCCGCAGCGTCGTCTCGTGCCCGGCGCCCGGGTCGGCCTCGTCGAACAACCCGATGGTCAGGAACCCGAGCTTCTCCAACGGCACCCCAGGCAGCGGCATGCGCCGATCATCCCGATGCACGCCGAGAGCCCGACCCGAGGGGTCACACCCCGAGGTGCGCCAGGGCCTGCAGCAGCAGCGCGCTCTGCCCGTTCGCGAGCTCGGCGAGCACCGCCGGCTCCCGCGCCTCCTCGGGGGTGACCCAGGTCAGCTCCAGGGCGTCCTGCTGCGGCGCGCAGTCGCCCTCGACCGGCACCACGTAGGCCAGCGACACGGCATGCTGCCGCGGGTCGTGGAACGGCGTCACCCCCGGCGTCGGGAAGTACTCGGCGATGGTGAACGGCTGCGGGGTGGGCGGTACCCGGGGCAACGCGAGCGGGCCGAGGTCCTTCTCCAGGTTCCGGAGCAGCGCCGACCGCACCCGCTCGTGGTACAGCACACGCCCGGACACCAGAGCCCGCTTGA
>JAOPWO010000404.1 GCA_025965635.1 Modestobacter sp.
GCACAGCTGGGGCTGGCCGCCGCGGTCGGCTACGCGTCGGTACCGGTGCGCCGCCGACCCCGGGTGCTCGTGCTGTCCACCGGCAGTGAGCTGGTCGCGCCGGGCGAGCCGCTGGAGCCCGGGCAGATCTACGAGTCGAACTCGGTGCTGCTGGCCGCCGCCGTCGAGGACGCCGGCGGCGAGGCCCGCACGCTGCACTTCGTCCCCGACGACGTCGAGACGTTCCTGGGCACCGTCCGCGCCGAGCTGGCCGGGGCGGACCTGCTGCTCACCAGCGGCGGGGTCAGCGCGGGTGCCTACGAGGTGGTCAAGGACGCCTTCGGGACGCTGGGCACCGTCGAGTTCACCAAGGTCGCGATGCAGCCCGGCGGGCCGCAGGGTGCCGGCACCGTGGACGGGGTCGCGGTGGTCACCCTGCCGGGCAACCCGGTGAGCTCGTTCGTCTCCTTCGAGGTCTTCGTCCGGCCGGCGCTGCGGCAGGCGCTCGGGCACGCCACCCCCGAGCGGCTGCACACCTCCGCCCGGCTGACCGAGGGCCTGCGCTCCCCCGCCGGGAAACGCCAGTTCCTGCGCGGCCGTTACGACGCCGGGGTCGTCACCCAGGTCGGCGGTCCCGGATCGCACCTGGTGGCGCACCTGGCCCGGGCCAACTCCCTCGTCATCGTCCCGGAGGACGTGACGGAACTACCCGCGGGCGCCGAGGTCGTCGTCGTCCTGATCGAAGGAGCGCTCCGATGAGTGACACCCCCGCGGCGCAGCCGCGCCTGACCCACGTCGACGAGGCCGGTGCGGCCCGGATGGTCGACGTCACCGCCAAGCCGGTCACCGCCCGGGTCGCGACGGCGGCCGGCCGGGTGCTGGTCAGCCCGGAGGTGGTCGCTCTGCTGCGCGGGCGTGGCGTGCCCAAGGGCGACGCGATCGCGGTCGCCCGGATCGCCGGGATCATGGGCGCCAAGCGGACGCCGGACCTGGTCCCGCTGTGCCACCCCATCGCGCTGCACGGCGTCACGGTCGACGTCGAGGTCACCGACGAGGCGGTGGAGATCACCGCCACCGCCCGTACCGCCGACCGCACCGGGGTGGAGATGGAGGCGCTGACCTCGGTCGCCGTCGCCGGGCTGACGGTGATCGACATGGTGAAGGCCGTCGACCCGCGGGCCACCGTCACCGACGTCCGGCTGCTGACGAAGTCCGGCGGCAAGAGCGGCGACTGGGTCCGCTGACGTGAGTGAGCTGCCCGCCGGCGCCCGGGCCGTCGTCGTCACCGCCTCCAACCGGGCGTCGGCCGGCGTCTACGAGGACCGCAGCGGCCAGATGCTCGCGGAGGGCCTGCGCGGGCTCGGCTTCGCCGTGGAGGGCCCGCACGTCCGACCTGACGACGTCGCCGCGCTGGTGGCGGTGTTGCGCGCGGCCGTCGCCGGCGGGGCCGATGTCGTCCTGACCACGGGCGGGACCGGGTTGACCCCGACCGACGTCACCCCTGAGGCGACCCGGCAGGTGATCGAGCGGGAGGCACCGGGCATCGCCGACGCCGTCCGCCGGTACGGGGAGCCGAAGGTGCCCACCGCGGTGCTCTCCCGGGGGCTGGCCGGCACGGCCGGGCGCACGCTGATCGTCAACCTCCCGGGCTCCACCGGCGGCGTCCGCGACGGGCTCGCGGTGCTCGGCCCGCTGTTCCCGCACATCGTGAGCCAGCTCCGCGGCGGCGATCACTGAGCACACGGCGTCCCCTCGGGCCGCACCGCCGCCAGCTGCCGTCCCCCTGCGGGACGGAGCCGCTCCCCGGCTCCATTCGGTCAATCCGGCAGGACGAGCCGCTCCGTGCGGGTGTAGACGTTGCAGCCGTCGCCACGGAGGAAGCCGATCAGGGTGATGCCGACGTCGGCGGCCAGCTCCACGGCCAGCGAGCTCGGCGCGGAGACGGCGGCGAGCACCGGGACGCCGGCCATCGCCGCCTTCTGGGTCAGCTCGAACGACGACCGCCCGCTGACCATGAGCACGTGCCCGGACAGCGGCAACCGGCCCTCGCGGACGGCATCGCCGATGACCTTGTCGACGGCGTTGTGCCGGCCGACGTCCTCGCGGAGGGCCACCAGCGCCCCGTCGGCGGTGAACAACCCGGCGGCGTGCAGCCCGCCGGTGCGGTCGAACACCTCCTGGGCCGCGCGCAGCCGGTCCGGCAGCGCCAGGAGCGTGGCGAGGGTGAGCCTCGTGTCGTCGCCGGCGACGTCGAACACCGTCTTCGTCCGGATGGCGTCGATGCTCGCCTTGCCGCAGACCCCGCAGGAACTGGACGTGTAGAAGATCCGGTCCAGCGCGGTGTCCGGCGCCTCGACGCCCGGGGCCAGGTCGACGTCGACCACGTTGTAGGTGTTGCGGCCCTCGGCGTCGACGGAGTTGCAGTACCGCAGGCCGACGATGTCGGCCGCGGACCGGATCACCCCCTCGGTGGCCAAGAAGCCGTGCACCAGGTCGAAGTCGTCGCCGGGGGTCCGCATGGTGACCGCGAGCGGAGTGCCACCCAGGCGGATCTCCAGCGGTTCCTCGGCCGCCACGGTGTCGGGGCGGGTGGCGTGCACGGCCCCTCGGATGCGCAGCACGGGCATACGGCTGGTGACTCGTCCCACCCCGCCGACGGTACTCATCGGTCGCGCCCTACCGTTCGCCCCATGAGCGCGCCCCCGCCCTACGCCGCGATCGTGCTGGCCGGTGGCCGGGCGGTGCGGCTGGGGGGGCAGCGCAAACCGCAGCTGCGGGTCGGCGGACGGACGATGCTCCAGACCGTCCTCGGAACGGTGGCCGATGCCGCCCCCAGGGTGGTCGTGGGCCCTCCCCAGCCGCTCCCCGACGGCGTCACGCTCGTCCGCGAGGTCCCGCCCGGGGGTGGCCCGGTCCCGGCGCTCCGGGCCGGGCTGGCGGTCGTCGGCAGCGACGTCGTCGCGGTCCTCGCCGGTGACCTGCCCTTCCTGACCGCGGAGCTGATCGCCGGCCTGCGCGAGCGGCTCACCGGCGACGGCGTGCTGGTCGTGGACGACACCGGACGTGACCAGCTGCTCCTGGGCGTCTGGCGCACCGCCGCGCTGCGCACCGCGGTCGCCGGCGCCGACGGCCCCACCTCCATGCGCGCGGTGCTGGCCCCGCTGGCCGTGCGCCGCTACC
>JAOPWO010000443.1 GCA_025965635.1 Modestobacter sp.
GACCGCCGTCCGGGCGCTGGGGATCACCCGTCGCACCTCCTTCATGCTGTCCGGCGCCCAGCTCGGCATCACCGTCACCGGCCTGCTGGTCGGGTACGTGGCCGAGCCGCTCATCGGGGAGTCGCTCGGCACGATGCTCGGCGGCGTCGGTGTCCCGACGGCGATCGGCGTCGGCGTCGGCGCGGTGCTGGCGCTGCTGTTCTCCACCGTGGTGCAGATGCTGTTCGGGGAGCTGTTCCCCAAGAACCTCGCCATCGCCCGGCCCGAGCCCGTCGCCGACTGGCTGGCCCGGTCGACCGCGATCTACCTGAGGTTCTTCGGCTGGCTCATCTGGGTCTTCGACCAGGCGTCGAACCTGCTGTTGCGCGCGCTGCGCATCCAGCCCGTGCACGACGTCGAGCACTCGGCCACCGCCCGCGACCTCGAGCACATCGTCGAGGACTCCCGGGAGAGCGGGGACCTGCCGGTCGAGCTGTCCATGCTGCTCGACCGCGTCCTCGACTTCCCCCGGCGCAGCGTCGAACACGCGATGATCCCGCGCTCCCGGGTGGCCACGGTCGAGGACACCGACACCATCGGCCGCGTCCGCGCGCTCATGGCCGACGGCCACTCCCGGTACCCGGTGCTGGCCGAGGACACCCAGGACGTCGTCGGAGTGGTCGCGCTGGCCGACATCCTCACCACGGCGGAACCGGACACCGCGCCGGTCACCGTCATCGCCCGTCCGCCGCTGGTCGTCTCGCACCTGAGCGCGCTGCCCGACGTGCTCCGCGAGCTCGACGAGGCCGGCGACCAGCTCGCCTGCGTGGTGGACGAGTACGGCGGCTTCACCGGCGTCATCACCCTCGAGGACCTCGCCGAGGAGCTGGTCGGGGAGATCACCGACGAGCACGACGACGCCGCCGTTGCCGCCTACGTGCCGGTCGAGGGCGACGGGATCTGGGAGATGTCCGGCGACGTCCACGTCGACGAGGTCGAGCGGGCACTCGGCGTGGACCTGCCCCGCGGCGACTACGAGACCGTCGCCGGCCTCGTCATCGCGGCCTCCGGCGGCCTGCCCGAGGCGGGGACCGCGCTGCGGGTGGAGCTGCCGCCCGATCCGGCCGACCTCGTCCACGACGACGAGCCGTTGCCCCGGTTCCTGTGCGTCGAGGTCCTCGCCGTCGAGCGCCACGTCCCGTCCCGGGTGCGCCTCGAGCTGCCCCACGTCGCCGCTGCGACCGCGATCACCGAGGAGGCCTCCCGATGAGCGACGACCCCGTCGTGGTGCTCGTCGCCACGGTCGCGATCGTGGCGCTGAGCGCGTTCTTCGTGGCGGTCGAGTTCGCGCTGATGTCGGCCAGACGGCACCGCCTGGAGGACGCCGCCGCGACCAGCCGGTCGGCCCGCGCCGCGCTGCGCAGCTCCGCGGAGCTGACGCTGCTGCTGGCCGGGTCGCAACTGGGCATCACCGTGTGCACGCTCGCGCTCGGTGCGGTCACCAAGCCCGCCGTGCACCACTGGCTCACGCCGCTGTTCGAGACCTGGGGACTGCCGCTGGTCGCCGCCGACGTCGTGGGTTTCGTCCTCGCCCTCGTCGTCGTCACGTTCATCCACCTCGTGGTCGGTGAGATGGCCCCCAAGTCCTGGGCCATCGCGCACCCGGAGAGGTCGGCGACCCTGCTCGCGCTGCCGATGCGGGCGTTCATGTGGGTGTTCCGGCCGTTGCTCAAGGTGCTCAACTCCACGGCGAACGCCCTGGTCCGCAGGGCCGGGGTGGAGCCGTCCAACGAGCTCGCGGTCGGGCACACCCCCGACGCGCTCAGGCAGCTGGTCGAACACTCGGCGAACGTCGGCGCCCTGGACGCGAGCTACTCGGTGCAACTGGCCGGCGCCCTGGAGCTGGAGCGGCTCACCGTGCGTGATCTCCTGGCGCCGGGCGCCTCGCTGGTCGCCGTCCGCGCGGAGGCGACCGTCGGTGAGGTGCGTGCCGCCACGCGCCGTACCGGGCACCTGCGGATCCTGCTCGGCGTCGGGGAGGGGTCCCCGGCCGGCGGTGTGGTGCACGTCCGGGACACGCTCACCTCCGCGGACGAGGTGGCAGCGGCCTCGTTCGCCCGCCCGGTCTTCACGCTGGACGCCGGCACCACCGTGCACGCGGCGCTGACGTCGATGCGTGAGACGCGCAACCACCTCGCCGTCGTCACCGAGGGCGGCGTCGTCACCGGCGTCGTCACGCTGGCCGACGTGCTGCGCCGGCTCTTCCCGCGGGTGGCCCCGGCGGCGAGCTGACCGGGACGGTGGCGGGGCGGCCCGACGGACGTCCCGCCGGGGCCCTCGGCGAACTACCGTGCTGCCATGGGCGCTGTCCTCGCGGCTGTGGTGCTGATCGCGCTGCTCGCGTTCCTGGGCACCTGGGTGTGGCGGGTGCTGCTGACCCAGGGGCAGGTCCAGACCGCCGGCGGCGGCCCCCGGGTCCTGCCGCCCTGGGACCGTGCGCGGCAGGAGCGGGCGATCGCCGCCGCCCGCTGGACCACAGCGCACGACGAGGCCGACGGTCAGACCCGGGTGCTCCTGCGCCGCGCCTGCACCGGGCTCGACGGCCGCCCGGAGGTCCTCGAGGAGCGGGTGTTCGAGACCTTCCCGGCGCAGGACCCGCTCTGGGAGGCCCGGTTCACCGAGGCGATGTCACGGGCCCGCTTCCGCTGCCGCTACCTCAACGCCGAGGAGGACCAGGGGCCCTGACCGGCGCCCCCGGGCCGCCGGGCACCATGGGGGCATGGGTCAGGTCGTCGCCACAGCAGAGGGTGTCGTGCGCGCGCCCGCCGAACGGGTGCGTGCCGCGCTCGCCGACTACGACGGCACCCGTCGGCGGATGCTCACCGAGCAGTTCAGCGAGTACCGGGTCACCGACGGCGGTGACGGCACGGTCGCCCGGGTGCACTGGAAGCTGGCCGCGACGACGAAGCGGGTGCGCGACCAGGACGTCGTCGTGACCGCCACCCCGGACGGGGGGCTGGTCGAGAGCGATGCGAACTCCAGCATGGTCACCACCTGGACGGTCCACCCGGCCGAGGCCGGGGTGAGCACCGTGCGGGTGCGCAGCAGCTGGGACGGCGCCACCGGGATCGGCGGCTTCTTCGAGCGCACCTTCGCGCCGAAGGGGCTGCGCCGGATCCACGAGGGCCTGATCGGCCGGCTGGACGCCGAGCTCTCCGCGGGCTGAGCCACGGGCGCGGGAACCGATCGGCAGGGACCATGGGGGAGTGACCGCCGCGCCACCCGCCGTGGAGGGGATCTCCGCCCTCGCCGACCTGCTCGCCGGGGGCGGTGCCCTCGTGCTCTCCGGCGCCGGCATCTCCACCGACTCCGGCATCCCCGACTACCGGGGCGTCACCGGCTCGCTGCGCCGGCACACCCCGATGACGTACCAGACCTTCACCCGCGACCCGCGTGGCCGGCACCGCTACTGGGCGCGCAGCTTCGTCGGCTGGCGGCAGATCGCCGACGCCCGGCCCAACCCCGGCCACCGCGCGGTCGCGGCGCTGCAGCAGGCCGGTGCGGTCGGCGAGGTGATCACCCAGAACGTCGACGGGCTGCACCAGGCAGGCGGCGCCCGCGACGTCCTCGAACTGCACGGCGGGCTGGACCGCACGGTGTGCCTGGCCTGTGGCGATGTCGCCGACCGAGCCGAGCTCGACGTCCGGCTCCGGGAGGTCAACCCCGGGTTCCGGCCGGAGGCGACCGACGAGGTCAACCCCGACGGCGACGTCGAGCTCCCCGAGGAGGCGCTCGACGGGTTCGTGATGGTCGGCTGCCTCGCCTGTGGCGGAGGACCGCTCAAGCCCGACGTGGTCTTCTTCGGTGAGACGGTTCCGCGGAACCGCGTGGACCGCTGCTTCGGCCTGGTCGACGAGGCGTCCTCGCTGGTGGTGCTGGGCTCCTCGCTGACCGTCATGAGCGGCTACCGCTTCGTCATCCGCGCGGCGAAGCGCGGCATCCCGGTCGCGATCGTCAACGCCGGCGCCACCCGTGGCGACCCGAAGGCCGACGTCCGGGTCGACGCCCCGCTGGGCGCGGTGCTCCCCGAGCTGGCCCGCCGGCTCGCATGACCCGCGAGGTGGAGCGCACGGACGACGGATGCCGGAACGGCTGATGCGGCCGGTCGAGACCGGCCTGGCGAACGCGGGCCGGCCTGCGGGAGGGCCTCCCTCCTCCACCGCTCGCACGCTCGCGGCGGGACCCTGCAGGGAGGCCGCTGAAGCGGCGCCGTCGCCCGGGCTGCCCCAGACTGGGCGGCGATGCAGACCTTCCTCCCGGTCGCCGACTTCACCGAGTCCGCCCGCCTCCTGGACAACCCCCGGCTCGGCAAGCAGCGCGTGGAGTGCCTGCAGGTGCTGCGGGCCCTCGAGCTGCCCGACTACGGCTGGGCGAACCACCCGGTCGTCACCATGTGGCGCGGGCACACGGCGGGGCTGGTCGTCTACTCCCTGGCGATGGTCCGGGTCTGGCGCGAGCGCGGCTTCGCCGACACCACCGAGACGCTGATCGCGGAGTTCGCGCCCGACGCCGCGACGCTCAGCCAGGCCGAGGCGGCCGCCGCCGGGCTGCTCCCGAGCTGGGTCGGCGATGAGGAGCTGCACCGCTCGCACCGCTCCAACCTGCAGGCCAAGGACCCGGAGTTCTCCCGGTCCCGGTTCCCCCCCGACCCCGACGACCTGCCCTACACGTGGCCGGGCCCCGACGACGTCCCCGCCGTGGCACCGCCGGAGGGGGTACCGGTGTGGGTGGTGCGCCCGCGGGCGCACAACGAGCTCGGTGCCGCGCTGGCCACCGGGATCGTCGGGCTGGGCACCCAGTCGGGGATCGACGTCGACGCCACCGGCCTGGGTCCGACGGAGCTGCGGGTGCTGTCCAAGGAGCTGTCCGGCCGCCGACCGGCCAAGGACCTTCGGCAGCTCTCGGCGTTCCTCGACGAGATGGCGTCCGGCGACCTGGTCGGCCTGCCGGTGGAGCGCGGCGCCGGGCTGCTGCTGGGGGAGGTGGTCGGCTCCTACGCGTTCGCCGGGCGGGAGCTCCTGCCGCACCGCCGACCGGCCCGCTTCGACCGGGTGGTGCCCCGGTCGGCGGCCCGCCCACCGGCCACGCTGCAGGACCCCCGGGCGCTGTTCCAGGTGATCCTCGCCCCGGACGCCGTCCCGCCAGGCCTGCGCTGACCTCCTCGACCGCCGCCCCCGCCTCCGCCTCCGCCGGGACGGCCACGCCGGCCCGGTCAGTCGCCCCCGGGAAGCGGCACGTTCTGCAGCCGCACCTGCCCGCGGGCGACGGTCCTGCCGTCGTCGGCCCGGGTCAGGGTGACCAGCCACAGCTGCAGCGTCTTCCCCTGCTGGACCGGCTCGGCGACGACGTCGATCCGGCCGCCGGTCATCGGCCGGAGGAAGTCGGTGCTGTTGTTGACCCCCACGGCGAACTGTCGGCGGTCGGTGACCGCGATGCTCGCGCCGATGCTGGCCGCGGACTCCACGACCGTGCAGTAGACGCCACCGTGCACGACGCCCCACGGCGTGTGGTGCTGCGGCCCGACGTCGATGTGCCCGGCGACCCGGGTGCCGGAGACCTCGGTCAGCTCCAGGCCCGTCGCGGCGACGAAGGCGCTCGCCCGGTGCAGGTCGACCGGCGACGTCACGCGGCGTCCCAGACGAGGCAGAAGGGGTGCCCCACCGGGTCGGCGTAGACCCGGAAGTCGCCGCCGCCGCCGGGCAGCCGTCGCGCCCCCAGGGCCAGCACCTGCGGCTCGGCGGCGTCGACGTCGGCGACCCGGATGTCGAGGTGGAACTGCTGCGGCCGGGCCGGGTCCGGCCAGTCGGGGGGCTGCAGGTCCGGAGCCTGCTGGACGGCGATCCGGTAGCCGGCGCCGGTGAGGACGACCCAGTCGTCGCCCGGCACGCCCTTCACCTCCATGCCCAGCAGCTCGGCGTAGAAGGTCGCCAGGGCGTGGGCGTCGGGGGCGTCGATGACGACGGAGTGCAGCTGGCCGATCATGGCCGACATCCTGCACCGCGGACCGTTCGGGTCGCTCGCTGGGCGCCGCGGGCACCCGGTCGGCCGGGAGGTCCAGCCGTGCCGCACGATCGGCGCATGGCCGACCCGCTCCGCGCGCCGCAGCTGGGCACGCTCACCTGGCTGCCCGCCGCCGACCGACCCGACCTGCTGGGCGCCCCGGTCGCCGCGGCACTGGCCGGGCTGTCCGGACCGGCCTGGGTCGCCGAGATCGACGACGCGGCGGCCGACACCGCCGCCTTCACCGACACCTACCAGGTCCCGGCCGCGGCCTCGGCCAACTGCGTCGTCGTGGCCGCCCGCCGGTCCGGGCAGACGACGCTGGCCGCCTGCCTGGTGCTGGCCACCACCCGAGCGGACGTCAACGGGCTGGTCCGCCGGCACCTCGGGGCCCGCAAGGCCTCATTCGCACCCCAGGACGTCGCGATCGCCGAGAGCGGGATGGCCCACGGCGGGATCACGCCGGTCGGCCTGCCGGCGGACTGGCCGCTGCTGGTCGATGCCCGGGTCGCGGCCGGGGAGCTGCTGGTCATCGGCTCGGGGACCCGGGGCAGCAAGCTCGCCGTCCCGGGTGCCGTGCTGGCGGCGCTGCCGGGCGCCGAGGTGCTCGAGGGGCTCGGTCAGCCGCTGGACTGAGCGGCACCTTCCGAATGGCCC
>JAOPWO010000453.1 GCA_025965635.1 Modestobacter sp.
TGCTCACGCACGACAGGACCGCCTCGCTCGTCCCCGACGTGTCGTCGAGGTGGACGACGTGGACGCGGCCCACGCTGCTGCCCTCCGGGCGGGTGCCGCGATCGTGCACCCGCTGACCGACGACCCGTGGGGCGTACGCCGGTTCTTCCTCCGCACCCCTGACGGGCACGTGCTGACCGTGCTGTCGCACCGCTGAGCGGACCGCGCCGCGAGCCGGGTGCCCGTGCCCGGGGCGGGCACCTCAGGCGAAGGCCGGGCGGGCGGTGACCGTCGTCGACGGAGAGCCGCCCTTCGCCAGGGCGCGGCTGATCACCATCCGCTGGATCTGGTTCGTGCCCTCGAAGATCTGCATGACCTTGGCCTCGCGCATGTACCGCTCGACCGGGAAGTCCCGGGTGTAGCCGTAGCCGCCGAGCACCTGGACGGCGTCGGTGGTCACCTTCATCGCGTTGTCGGTGGCCACCAGCTTGGCGATCGAGGCCTGCTGGCCGTACGGGAGTCCGGCGTCCTTGAGCCGCGCCGCGTGCAGGGTCATCGCCCGCGACGTCTCGACCGCGGCGGCCATGTCGGCCAGCAGGAACGCCAGGCCCTGGTGCTCGATGATCGGCACGCCGAACGTCTCCCGCTCCTGGGCGTAGGCCAGCGCGTCGTCCAGCGCCCCCTGGGCCAGCCCGGTCGCGACCGCGGCGATCCCCAGCCGGCCGGCGTCCAGGCCGGCGAGGGCGATCCGCAGGCCCTCCCCCTCGTCGCCCAGCCGGCGGTCGGCGTCCACCCGCAGGCCCTCGAACCGCATGGTCGCCGTGGTGGAGCCGGTGAGGCCCATCTTGCGCTCGGCGGGGTCGGCGGACAGGCCGGCACTGCCGGCGGGGACCAGGAAGCAGGAGATCCCGCGGGAGCCCTCGGCGGTGCGGGCCATCACCGTGTAGAAGTCGGCCTGCCCACCGTGCGTCGTCCAGGCCTTCTCGCCGGTGAGCAGGTAGGAGTCGCCGTCCCGGACGGCGCGGGTGCGCATCGCCGAGGGGTCGGAGCCGGCGTGCGGCTCGGACAGGCAGTAGGCGCCCAGCAGCTCGCCACCCAGCATCTCCGGCAGCCAGCTCTGCTGCTGCCCGGCGGTGCCCGCCGTCGCCAGCCCGAAGCAGGACAGGCCGTGCACGCTCACCCCGACCGCGACGCTGGCCCACACCGCGGCGATCTCCTCGAGCACCTGCAGGTACACCTCGTAGGGCTGGCCACCCCCGCCGACGTCCTCGCCGTAGGGCAGGCCGAGGATCCCGGCCCGGCCCAGCGTGGTGAAGACGTCCCGCGGGAACACCTCATCGGCCTCCGCGGCGACCACGCGCGGCGCGAGCACGTCCCGGGCCAGGTCGCGGGTGAGGTCCAGCAGGTCGGCGGCCTCCTGGGTGGGGACGAGACGACGCACGGGCACGGGCACCTCCGGGGACGGCGGGACGGCGACGTCCCAGTACTGTCCGAGGATACTGAGTACTGCTGCCGGTACCCCGGGGCGGACGCGAGGGAGCCGGATGACGTCGCTGGACACCCGCGCCGGCCGCGTCACCGCCCGCCGTGAGGAGCTGCTCGACCAGCTGGTCGAGCTGGTGCTGGCGGAAGGCTTCGCGCAGGTCACCCTGGACGGGCTGGCCCGCCGGCTGCGGTGCTCCAAGACCACGCTCTACGGCATCGCGGCCAGCAAGGAGCAGCTCGTCGTCGCCGCGGTGGAGCACTTCTTCCAGCGGGCCACCACGGCGGTCGAGGGCCGCCGGGCCGGGCCGGGCGACTCCCGCGAGCAGATCAGCACCTACCTCCTGGCGGTCGCCGAGCAGCTGCAACCGGCGTCCCCCGCCTTCTTCGCCGACGTGGCCGCCTTCGCCCCCGCCCGCGAGCTCTACGAGCGCAACACCCGGGTCGCCGCCGCGCGGGTGCAGCAGCTGGTCGGCGACGGTGTCGCGGCGGGGACGGTCCGGCCGGTGCATGCCGCGTTCGTCGGCGCCGCGGTTGCCCAGGTGATGGGCGCTATCCACCGGGGTGCCATCACGGCGTCGACCGGACTGGACGATGCCGCCGCCTACCGCGAGCTCGCCGGGCTGGTCGTCGCCGGCCTCGCCCCCCGTGCGTGACCCCGGAGGGGCACGGCGCCTGAGCCCGAGGGCACGGTCCGCGGGCCGGGTGACCGGCGCTCCTGGTCCGCGGACGGCGGCGATCGGACCCGTGGCAACGCTCGACAGCCCTGCCCGACGGGTCGTCCACCGCGATCATCGGCCCCGACGGCTGCGGCAGGTCGACCTGCTGGGGGCACCGGGTGGGCCGCACGGTCGCCGTTCTCCTGCACGACCTGGACCCGGCCGCTCGCTGCGCCGAGCGCCTGGTGGCCATGAGGGACGGCGTGCCGGTCGCCGCCGGCACGCCCGAGCAGGTCCTCACCGAGCAGTTGCTCGCCGACGTGCTCGAGCTCGAGGTCCGGAGCGCTCAGTCCCGCGGCCGCTCCTGGGCCGGTCCCGGCTGGACGACCAGCGTGAAGTCGTCGCCGTGCCGGGTGATGCCCTCGACCACGGCCGCCTCGACCGCCTCGGCGGCGAACGCCCGGCGCAGCACCATCGGGTCGGACCGCAGGTCCTTGGCCAGCGACACGGCCAGCCCCACCATGACCAGCGCGAAGGGCAGCGCCGCGATGATGGTCAGGTTCTGCAGCCCGGTCAGCGCGTCGTCGCCGACCAGCAGCATGATCGCCGCGACGGCGCCCATCACGACGCCCCAGAAGACGACCATCCGGCGGCTCGGCTCGATCGTGCCCCGCTCCGACAGCGAGCCCATCACGATCGAGGCGGCGTCGGCACCGGAGACGAAGAAGATGCCCACCAGCACCATGACCAGCACGGTCATGGCGGTGGCGAGCGGATAGGTCTCCAGGACGCCGAACAGCTGGCCCTCGGCCGTGGACTCCCCGGCGACGTCGACGCCGTCCTGCTGGGCGGCGATGCCGGCCCCGCCGAAGACCGCGAACCAGACCAGCGACACCGCGCTGGGCACCAGCAGGACACCGGTGACGAACTGGCGGATGGTGCGACCGCGGCTGATCCGGGCGATGAACACGCCGACGAACGGTGTCCAGCTGATCCACCAGGCCCAGTAGAAGACCGTCCAGCCGCGCAGCCACTCGGCCATCGCGTCGCCGCCGCTGGCCTCGGTACGGGCGGCCATCGCGCCGAGGTCGGAGAAGTAGGTGCCGATCGTGGTCGGCACGAGGTTGAGGATGAGGACCGTCGGGCCGACCACGAAGACGAAGACCGCCAGCACCAGGGCGAGCACCATGTTGACGTTGGACAGCCACTGGATGCCCCGGGCCACCCCGGAGACGGCCGAGGCGACGAACGCGGCGGTCAGCACCGCGATGATGCCGACCAGGAGTCCGTTGCCGACGTCGCCGGCCCAGCCGAGGATCTCCACCCCGCTGCCGATCTGCAGGGCGCCGAGGCCGAGCGAGGCAGCCGAGCCGAACAGCGTGGCGAAGATCGCCAGCACGTCGATCACCTTGCCCAGCGGCCCCCCGGCCCGGCGCTCCCCGAGCAGCGGGCCGAACGCGGCGCTGATGAGCTGCCGGCGGCCGCGGCGGAAGGTGCCGTAGGCGATGGCCAGGCCGACGACGGCGTAGATCGCCCACGGGTGCAGCGACCAGTGGAACAGCGTGGTGGCCATCGCGGTCTGCACGGCCTCCGGGGTCTCCGCCGGGACGCTGCGCGGCGGGGGCGAGACGTAGTGCGACAGGGGCTCGCTGACGCCGTAGAACATCAGGCCGATGCCCATCCCGGCGCTGAACATCATGGCGATCCAGGAGACGGTGCGGAACTCCGGTGCCTCGTCGTCACGGCCCAGCGGGATCCGGCCGTACCGGCTGGCCGCCAGCCAGAGCACGAAGACCACGAACCCCGAGGCCAGGACGACGAACAGCCAGCCCAGGTTGGTCTCGACCCAGGTCAGTGCGGAGCCGGTCGTCGTGCCCAGGTTGCCCGGCGCGAACAGGCCCCAGGCGACGAAGGCGAGGGCGAGGACCGCAGCGAGCCCGAAGACCACCGTGTCGAGCCCGCCGGCCCGGTCGGCGCCCGCGGCGGGAGGCTGGGCGAGGGCGGGGTGGCGGCGACCGAGGGCACCGCGGCGGCGGGCGGCCGTCTCGTGGGCCGGCTCCGGTGGTGTGGTGGAACTGCTGGACATGTCGTCTTCGGCGCCGTGGGCACGGCGCCTCTCCCTTCACGTGGTGCTCGGCCGTCGTCCCGGTGTGCTCGAGGCTGCACGAGTCGCCCAACCGTGCGCCCCGTCCGGCCTGCGACGCAAACCGGCGTGATCATGGCGGGTGATCCGGGCCCCCCACGGACGGGACGTCCGGGCCGCGGGGCCACACTGGACGGCGATGGACATACAGGCGATCGCACCCTTGAGCGACCTCACCGACTGGCTCCGCGGGCGCGGGCTCGAGGTCCTGTTGATCATCCTCGGGGCGGTGCTGCTGGCCCGGTTCGTCAGCTGGACCGGCCGGCGGATCACCGACCGGATCGATGCCGGGTCCAGCGGCTCGGACGCCCTGGTCCGGTCGGAGGCGGCCAAGCACCGGCACTCGCTGACCCAGGTGCTGACCTGGGTCGGGATCGTGCTGATCTACTCGGTCACGGTCTTCTTCGTGCTGGAACGGCTGGGCATCCCGATCACCGGCCTGGTCGCCCCGGCCACCGTGCTCGGCGTCGGGCTGGGCTTCGGCGCCCAGCGGGTCGTCGGTGACGTGCTGGCGGGCTTCTTCCTCATCACCGAACGGCAGTACGGCTTCGGCGACGTCGTCTCCATCCAGGTCAACGGCGGCGGCGACCCCGCCGCCGGCACCGTGGAGGACGTCACCCTGCGGATCACCCGGCTGCGGTCGCCCGACGGCGAGGTGGTGATCGTCTCCAACGGCCAGATCGTCAAGGTCGTGAACCTCTCCCGCGACTGGGCGCGGGCCGTGGTCGACGTGCCGGTGCCCGCCACCGCCGACGTCAACCGGGTGCAGGAGGTGCTGCGGGGCGTGGGCAAGCAGGCCTTCGCCGACGAGCGCCTGCACCGCCTGCTGCTCGACGAGCCCAGCATGATGGGCGTGGAGAGCCTGTCCCTCGAGGAGGTCAACGTGCGGATCGTGGCGCGCACCCTGCCCGGCAAGCAGTTCGAGGTGAGCCGCGACCTGCGCGCCCGGGTCGCTCTGGCGCTGTCCCGCGAGGGGGTGGCGCTCCGGGCCGGCGTGCCCGGCGTCGAGGACGAGGCGCTGGCCGAGGACCGCGCCCGGGCGGGGGGTGCCCAGGCATGAGCACCCCGTCGAACGACCAGCCCACCCGCGAGCTCCCGGCTGTGGCTGCCCCTCCGGTCCGCGAGCTCCCGGCCACCGCCGACCAGCCGGCCCCGACCACCGACGCACCGCCACCGGTCTCCTTCTGGCGGCAGAAGGTCCCGGCCCACATCGGCCGCGCGCGGACCTCCACCATCGTCCTCGGCGTGCTGTTCGTCGCCCTCTTCGCGCTGTACCTGGGGATCCGGCCGCCTGCGGTCCAGTACACGACGGTCGAGTCGACGTCGGGTGAGACCTACCGGGTGCCGGTCACCGCGCGGGTGACGCCCGAGCCCAGCGAGACCTCCGCCCCGACGAGCGAGGTCCCGGAGCCGACCGCGCCGGCCGGCACGACGCCCGCGCCGACCGTCCCCCCGAGCTCCTCGCCGGCCGACACCGGCAGCAGTGACGAGCAGCAGGAGCCGCAGACGACCGCACCGGCACGGACGTCGACCCCGGAGCCCACGCCGACCGGGAGCCCGGACACCCAGCGGGCACCGGTGACGAGCGAGGCCCCGGAGCAGACCAGCCAGCCGGAGACGACGTCGTCCCCCACCGGCTGACCCGGCGTCAGAACCGCGTGACGACCGCGATCCCCGGCTCGCGGCCCACCGCGGCCAGCGCCGGCCCGGCCGCGTCGAGCGCCAGCTCCCGGGTGACCAGCAGGTCGGGGCGGAGTCGGCCGGCGGCGATGAGCGACAGCATCGCCGGGTAGTCGGCGGCGGCCATCCCGTGACTGCCCAGCACTGCCAGCTCCCCGGCGACGACCAGCTCCATCGGGATCTCCGGGCGACCCGCCGCCGGCGGTAGCAGGCCCACCTGGACGTGCCGGCCGCGTGGGCGCAGGCTGCGGATCGAGTTGACGCAGGTGACCGCCGCCCCCAGGGCGTCGAGCGACACGGAGGCGCCGCCACCGGTGAGCCCGGCCACCGCGGCCGGCACGTCCGCCGCGCCGTCCACGACGTGCTCGGCACCGAGCGCGCGGGCCAGTTCCAGCGCCGCCGGCGACACGTCGACGGCGATCACCCGCGCGCCGGCCGCGACGGCGACCTGCACCGCCGACAGGCCCACCCCGCCGCAGCCGTGCACGGCCACCCACTCACCGGGCCGCACCCGGGCCACCCCGGTGACCGCCCGGAACGCGGTGGCGAACCGGCAGCCGAGCGAGGCCGCGGTACCGAACGACAGCTCCGGCGGCAGCGCGACCAGGTTGACGTCGGCGGCGTCCAGGGCGACCAGTTCGGCCAGCGAGCCCCAGTGGGTGAACCCGGGCTGGGTCTGCTGCAGGCACACCTGTCCGGCGCCCTCACGGCACTGCGCGCAGCGCCCGCAGGCGCAGACGAAGGGCACGGTCACCCGGTCGCCCACCGTCCAGCCGCGGACCCGGGACCCGACCGCGGCCACCGTGCCGGCCAGCTCGTGGCCGGGGACGTGCGGCAGGGCCACGCCCGGGTCGTGCCCGGCCCAGGCGTGCCAGTCGCTGCGGCAGAGACCGCTGGCGCCCACCCGGACGACCACCCCGTCGGGCGCCGGCACCGGATCGGGCACCGACCGGACCGTCAGCGGACCGCCGAACTCCTCGAACACCAGGGCACGCACGACCGCCAGCCTGCCGGGCCGGGTCAGCCGGCGAGCGACCGGTCGACCAGCGCGACCGGGCGCCCCAGCGCGACCAGGCGCCCGGCACCTCCTCGACCGGCAGGTCGTGCAGGAAGGAGTCCGCGAGGTCGTCGGGGTCGAACGGCCGGCCGCCGTCCACCACTCCCCACCGGTCTCCCCCGGCCGCGGCACCATGGCGTTGACCAGCACGAGACCGCGGACCGGCGTTCGCGCCGCCACCAGGACCGCGGGCCCGTCGGGGAGCGCGCCCGCGACGGCGTCGGCGCAGGCGGCCAGGCCGGCCGTGCCGTCGTCCGCCGGGAGGTCGACGGCGATGGCGGGGTGGCCGCGGCGGGCCAGCTCGGCCACCACCCGGTGCCGGTACCAGCCGCGGCCCCCGGCGCCGGGGACCAGCACGACGGAGGTCGTGCCCCCTGACCCGGTCCCGGCACCGTTCTCACCGGTCCCGCGCGAGCGGCGATTGTGCCGCCCCGCAGGCACCTCCTACGATCATCGGCGGCTCACGAGAGGCAGCGACAAGCACCTGGCTGGCTGCCCGGCAACCTCAACTCCGTCTGAGGTGCTCCAGGGGAAGAGCTGGTCGGGCGGCAACCGCCGTCCGACAAAGGACGGAGCCCTTCGGGTCTCCCGGCCTGACGAGGAGAACGCCCATGTCCGACGTGGACAAGACCGCGTGGAGCTTCGAGACCCGGCAGATCCACGCCGGCACGGCGCCCGACCCCACCACCGGGGCGCGCGCGCTGCCCATCTACGCCACGACCGCGTACCAGTTCCGCGACAGCCAGCACGCCGCGGACCTGTTCGCACTGGCTGAGATGGGCAACATCTACACCCGGATCATGAACCCGACGCAGGACGCGCTCGAGCAGCGCGTCGCGTCGCTGGAGGGTGGGGTCGCAGCACTCGCGGTGTCGAGCGGGCAGTCCGCGACGACGCTCGCGCTGCTCAACATCGCCGAGGCCGGCGACCACGTGGTCGCGTCGGCCTCCCTGTACGGCGGCACGTACAACCTGCTGCACCACTCGCTGCCCAAGCTCGGGATCACCGTCTCCTTCGTGGAGGACCCCGACGACGCCGAGAACTGGCAGTCGCTGGTGCAGGACAACACCAAGGCGTTCTTCGCCGAGACGATCGGCAACCCGAAGGGCGACGTCCTCGACCTCGAGACCGTCGCCGGCGTGGCGCACCGCAACGGCGTGCCGCTGATCGTGGACAACACCATCGCCACCCCGTTCCTCATCCGCCCGTTCGAGCACGGTGCCGACGTGGTCGTCCACTCGGCCACGAAGTACCTGGGCGGCCACGGGACGGCGATCGCCGGCGTGATCGTCGACGGCGGCGGGTTCGACTGGACCAGCGGGAAGTTCCCCGGCTTCACCACGCCGGACCCGACGTACCACGGCGTGGTCTACGCCGACCTCGGCGCACCGGCCTACGCGCTGAAGGCCCGCGTCCAGCTGCTGCGCGACCTCGGGCCGGCGATCTCGCCGTTCAACGCCTTCCTCGTCGTCCAGGGCATCGAGACGCTGTCGCTGCGGATGGAGCGGCACGTGGCCAACGCCCTGCGGGTGGCGGAGTTCCTCGAGGCGCACGACGAGGTGGACCGGGTCAACTACCCCGGCCTGGCGTCCTCGCCCTGGCACGCGGCCCAGCAGAAGTACGCGCCGAAGGGCGCCGGTGCGGTGCTCACCTTCGAGCTGCACGGCGGCCGGGAAGCCGGCCAGCGGTTCGTCGAGGCCCTGGAGCTGCACAGCCACGTCGCCAACATCGGGGACGTGCGCAGCCTGGTGATCCACCCGGCGTCCACGACGCACTCCCAGCTCACCGCGGAGGAGCAGCTCACCACCGGCGTCACCCCGGGCCTGGTGCGGCTGGCCGTCGGCCTGGAGGGCATCGAGGACATCCTGGCCGACCTGGAGTCCGGTTTCCGCGCCGCCAAGGGCGCCTGAGGTGGCGGCCGGGTCCGGCGGCTGGACGCCGGCGGACCCGGTCGGCGACCGGCGCCTCCTCGACCTCGAGGGCGCCGTCCGGCTCGAACGGGGCGGCACGCTGCCCGCCGTCCGGGTCGCCTACGAGACCTGGGGCACCCTCGCCCCGGACGGTGGCAACGCGGTGCTGGTCGAGCACGCGCTGACCGGAGACAGCCACGTGGTCGGCCCGGCCGGTCCGGGGCACGCCACGGCCGGCTGGTGGCCGGACCTGGTCGGCCCCGGTGCGCCGCTGGACACCGACCGGCTGTTCGTCGTGTGCGCCAACGTGCTCGGCGGCTGCCAGGGCACCACCGGCCCCTCCTCGGCCGGCCCGGACGGCCGGCCGTGGGGCGCCCGCTTCCCCGAGGTCACCATCGCCGACCAGGTGGCGGTCGAGGCCGCCCTCGCCGACGCGCTGGGCATCAGCCGGTGGGCGGCCGTGCTCGGCGGCTCGATGGGGGGCATGCGGGCCCTGGAGTGGGCCGTCGGCCGGCCCGAGCGGGTGGCCCGGCTGTGCTTCCTGGCCTCGGCCGCCGTCGCTTCCGCCGACCAGATCGGCACCCAGACGACCCAGCAGGCCGCGATCCGCAGCGACCCGGCCTGGGCGGGTGGGGACTACCCGCGGACCGGCCGGCCCGGCGACGGGCCGGTCGCCGGCCTGGGGGTGGCGCGCCGGATCGCGCACCTCACCTACCGCAGCGACGTCGAGCTCGACGCCCGGTTCGGGACGGCGGTGCAGGACGACGGCCGCTTCGCCGTCGCCTCCTACCTCGACCACCACGCCGCCAAGCTGACCGCCCGGTTCGACGCCGGCAGCTACGTGGTGCTGACCCAGGCGATGAACAGCTGGGACGTCGGCCGCGGCCGGCGCGGGGTCCAGGCCGCCCTGGCCCGGGTCACCGCCCGGTCGGTGGTGGCCGGGATCGACACCGACCGGCTGTACCCGCCGGCCCAGCAGCGCCGGGTGGCCGACGCCCTCGGCGTCCCGCTGCAGCTGATCGCGTCGCCGTACGGCCACGACGGCTTCCTGCTCGAGACCAGGGCCGTGGGGTCGCTGGTCCGCACCCTGCTGGGCATGTGAGCCGGTCGTTCGGGAGTCGCCCGGCAGGACCGCGGTTCCTCGCCTAGGGTCGGGGGGCGCTGACCGCGCGATGTCCACCCTCGCCGTCGGCGAACTCCGGACTGCTCCAGCCACCCCAGCAGAGAGGCGGCGATGTCCGCTCACGTCCTCGACGAGGCGATCGACCCTCGTCCTCCCGTCCCGACCGGCACCCCGGACGCCGCCCGCCCGACCGGCCGGCGCGAACGGGACCGGCAGGTCAGCGTCTACGCCGAGCTGTCGGCCCGGGTGAGGGACGCCGGGCTTCTCGACCGTCGCCGGCCGTACTACGTGGTCTCGATCGCGCTGGCCGTCGCGGCCTTCGCCGGGGTGTGGGTGGCGATCGCGGCCCTCGGCGACTCCTGGTGGCAGCTGGCCCTGGCCGTCGCGCTGTCGCTCGTCTGCACCCAGTTCGGCTTCCTCGGGCACGACACCGCCCACCGCCAGGCCTTCGGTTCGCACAAGGTCAACGAGTGGGCAGCCCGGGTGCTGTCCTGCGGCTTCGCCGGGATCGGCTACGGCTGGTGGATGGGCAAGCACAACAAGCACCACAACGCACCCAATCAGATGGGCAAGGACCCCGACATCGTGTCGGAGGTGCTGGCCTTCACCCCGGACGACGCGGCCGAGCGCACCACCGGCCTGCGCGGCTGGTTCACCCGGCACCAGGGCTGGGCGTTCTTCCCGCTGCTGTGCCTGGAGGGCGTGGCCCTGCACGCCAACAGCATCGCCACCCTGGTCCGCGAGAAGTCCCTGCCGCACCGGCGGCTGGAGCTGGCGATCATCGCCGTCCGGCTGGGGGGCTTCCTGGCCGCGGTGTTCCTGATCATGCCGCCGCTGCTGGCCGTGGGCTTCGTCGTCGTCCAGCAGGCGGTGTTCGGTCTCCTGCTCGGCGGCTCGTTCGCGCCCAACCACAAGGGCATGCCGATCGTGCCGAAGAACGCCAAGGTCGACTTCCTGCGCCGCCAGGTGCTGATGTCGCGCAACATCCGCGGCGGCCGGGTCACCGACTTCATGATGGGCGGCCTGAACTACCAGATCGAGCACCACCTCTTCCCGAGCATGCCGCGGCCGAACCTGAAGCTCGTGCAGCCGATGGTCCGCGAGCACTGCGCCGCGCACGGCATCAGCTACACCGAGACGTCGCTGGGGGGCTCGTACCGGATGGTCGTGCAGTACCTGAACCGGGTGGGCATCGGTGAGCGCGACCCGTTCACCTGCCCGCTGGTGCAGACGATCCGCAACTGACGGCCCCGCCGCAGGGGCCCGTCGCGAGCGTGCGGGTGGCGGGGCAGCGGGATCCCCCGTCAGCCGAGGGTGAGCACGACCAGCCCGGCCAGGACGACGAAGACCGCCAGCGCGGCGAGTCCGGCCCGGTGCCGTCGTAGCGAGCGGGCCCCGTCGAGCACGTCGTCGAGCACGTCCTCCGGGGCGACGACCCCGGCGGCCCGCGCAGGCAGGTCCCGGCGCAGCCGTGCGGGCAGGGCGTCCTCGGCACCCGCGTCGGTCGCGCCGAGCAGGCGGTGCAGCAAGGCGAGCCCGAGCACGGCCCAGGCGCGCACCTCCTCGGCGGGCACGCCGAGCGCGTCGGCCGTGGTGGCCTCCGGCAGGCCCTCCCCGTACCCGAGCACCAGGACGACCCGCTGTCGTGGCGGCAGCCGGAGCAGCGCGGCCGTCAGGTCGTCGTGCGGGCCGGCGTCCGCGGCCGGCCGGGCGAACCCGGGCAGGCCCGCGGTGCCGGCCAGCAGCGTGCTCTCCGCGAGCAGGTCACCGATCCGGAGGCGGCGCCACCGGCTGGTGTGCGCGGCCACCAGTTCCCGCCGGACGAGCGCGGTGGCAGCCGCCGAGTCCGGGACGGCGGTCCAGCGCCGGGAGGCCGCGATCAGCGCGGTCTGCAGCAGGTCGCGGGCCGGCCCCCGGTCACCGGTGAGCAGATGGGCGGTGCGCAGCAGCGCCGTCGAGTGCCCGGCGACGAACACCTCGAACGAGCCGGCGCCAGTCACTCCTCCCCAGGAGCCGCCGGCCAGGACGCCCTGCACCCGGTCGAGGACCGCCCGCCCCAGTGCGGGGCCGGCCGAGGACCCCTCGGGTCGCACGGCGTGCTCCCGGCCTACTCGACCCGGCGCACGGCGCGGTGCTGATCGAGCCGGCCGGTGTAGCTCTCCGCGTTGCGGCGGATCGCCGTCCGGTCGTCCTCGGTGGTCTCCCGCCGGACCTTCGCCGGAACGCCGGCGACCAGCGAGTTCGGCGGGATCTCCGCGCCCTGCATGACGACCGCCCCGGCCGCGACGATCGACCCCGAGCCGATGTGCGCGCCGTTGAGCACGGTGCTGCCCATCCCGACCAGCACGTCGTCGTCCACCCGGCAGCCGTGCAGGACGACGTTGTGGCCCACGGTGACGCCGCGGCCGAGGACCAGCGGGAACCCCGGGTCGCTGTGCATCGTGGACCCGTCCTGCACGTTGGAGTCCGCGCCGATCTCGATCACCTCGGAGTCCGCCCGGGCGATGGCGCCGTACCAGATGCTCGCCCGCGGGCCCATCGTCACCCTGCCGACGACGACCGCGGTGGGCGCCACGAACGCCGACGGGTCGATGTCGGGTGCGCCGAAGTCCAGTTCCCCGATGTAGCTGTCAGCCACGCTGTCGTCCTCTCGTCGTCCGTCCGGCCGGAGGGGTTCCCGCGACCGGCGCACTGCGCCCGCCTCAGGCGGGCTCGGTGGCCCCCCGCTCGGCGGGGAAGGCCGCTGGGTCGAGCTCCTCGGGCTGCCGCTGCACGACGCCCGGCATCCCGCCGGGCACGTCCGGGTCACCGGCTCCCACCCGCACCAGCTCCGCGCCGTCCCGGCGCCGGCTGACCGCCACGCCGCTCAGCGCCGGCGCGGGCAGCAGGCCCCACGCCAGCCCGGCGGCGAAGACGGCGGCGGAGCGCGGTCCGGCGGGGACGGTCGGGTGCATCAGAGGTCGACCTCGGCCAGCACCCGGGGGATCTCCGGCGGCAGCTCGCGGGCCAGGAAACCGA
>JAOPWO010000454.1 GCA_025965635.1 Modestobacter sp.
ACGATCGGTGCCACGACCCCGGGACGATCCCGCACCCAGGCCAACGCGACCGCGAGCGGGGTGGTGCCCAGCCCGTCGGCGGCGGTGCAGACCGCCTCGACGACACGGTCGGCCGCCGGGGAGCGCAGCGAGTCGATGAAACCACTCCACGGCGCCGAGGCGCCGCGCGAGTCGGACGGTGTGCTGTGCCGGTACTTCCCGGTGAGCAGGCCCCGGCCCAGCGGCGACCACGGCAGGACCCCCAGCCCGAGCGCCTCCGCGGCGGGGACGACCTCGCGCTCGATGCCGCGCTGCAGCAGCGAGTACTCCATCTGGGTGCTGACCAGCGGGGTGCGGCCCGGCCAGGCGCGCTGCCAGGTGGCCGCCTGCGCGGTCTGCCAGCCGGTGAAGTTGCTGACGCCCACGTAGCGGGTGCGGCCGGAGGCCACCGCGGTGTCGCAGGCCGCCAGGGTCTCCTCCAGCGGGGTGGCGTCGTCCCAGGCGTGCAGCTGCCACAGGTCGACGGTGTCGAGCTGCAGTCGCTGCAACGACGCGTCCAGAGCAGCCAGCAGGTGGCCGCGGGACGCGCCGCGGCCCATCGGGCCCCGTCCGGTGCGGCCGCTCGCCTTGGTCGCGACCAGCACGTCCGCGCGGGGCACGACCTCGGCCAGCAGCCGGCCCAGGACGCGTTCGCTCTCGCCATCGGTGTAGACGTCGGCGGTGTCGACCAGCGTGCCCCCGGCGTCGACGAAGGCGGTCAGCTGCATCGCGGCCTCGTCCTCGTCGGTGTCCCGGCCCCAGGTCATGGTGCCCAGGCCGAGGCGGGAGACGACCAGGCCGCTGCGTCCGAGCACCCGCTGTTCCACGACGGGTCAACCTACCGGCGTCCGGCAGCCGGCCCGGGGCAACGCGGCGAACCCGGTCGGCTTCCCCCGGGAGCGCCGTCGTCCGCCCTAGGCTGATCCCCCGTGTCCCGACTCCCCGACGCAGGCCCGTCCGCCCTCCCGCTGCCCGGGAGGGCCTGACCGTGGGGTGGATCGAGGCGATCGTGCTGGGCCTGGTGCAGGGCCTGACCGAGTTCCTCCCCATCTCCTCCAGCGCGCACCTGCGGGTCGTGGGTGAGGCCTTCGGCTGGGGCGACCCCGGGGCGGCGTTCACCGCGATCACCCAGATCGGCACCGAGGTCGCCGTCCTCCTGTACTTCCGCAAGGACATCGCCCGGATCGTGGTGACCTGGCTGCGCTCGCTGCGGGACAGCCGGCTGCGCCGCGACCCCGACGCCCGGATGGGCTGGCTGATCATCATCGGCAGCATCCCGATCGTGGTGCTCGGCCTGCTGCTGGAGGACGCGATCGGGACGACGTTCCGCGACCTGCGGATCGTCGCCATCGCCCTCGTCGTGTTCTCGCTGGTCCTGTACTGGGCCGACCGGGTCAGCACCGGCCACCGCGAGCTCACCGACCTCAGCGTCAAGCACGGGATCGTCTTCGGGTTCGCCCAGGCCATGGCGCTGGTGCCAGGGGTCTCCCGGTCCGGCGGCACGATCACCGCCGGGCGGTTCCTGGGGTACTCGCGGGCCGCCGCGGCCCGCTACTCCTTCCTGCTCGCCGTCCCCGCGGTCCTCGGGTCGGGCTTCTACCAGGTCGCCGGGTCGCTGGACGGCGGGGTGAGCTGGGGCCCGACGCTGCTGGCCACGGTGATCGCCTTCGGGGTCGGCCTCACCGTCATCGCCTGGCTGCTGCGGTACCTCGACCGCGGCAGCTTCACCCCGTTCGTCGTCTACCGGGTGGCGCTCGGGCTGCTGCTGCTGGTGCTGATCAGCTCCGGGGTGCTCGACCCGACGTAGGCGACGGGGCCGCCGCATAGGCTCGGCGGCGTGACCACCGTGATCCTCCTCCGGCACGGCCGGACGACGGCCAACACCGCCGGGGTGCTGGCCGGCTGGACCCCAGGTGTCCGGCTCGACGACGCCGGGACGGCGCAGGTGCAGGCAGTGGCCCAGCGGCTGGCCCCGGTCCCGTTGGCCGCCGTGGTGAGCAGCCCGCTCGAGCGCTGCCAGCAGAGCGCCGGCGCCGTCGTCGAGGGCCGGTCGATCGAATTGCAGACCGACGACCGGCTCGGCGAGGCCCGGTACGGCGACTGGACCGGTCGCCCGATCAAGGAGCTGGTCAAGGAGCCGCTGTGGAAGGTCGTGCAGCAGCACCCCTCCGCCGCGGTGTTCCCCGGCGACGGGGGCGAGGGCCTGGCCCAGACGCAGGCCCGCGCGGTGGCCGCTGTCCGGGAGTGGAACGCGGAGCTGGGCCCGGACGCGGTGTGGCTGGCCTGCAGCCACGGCGACGTGATCAAGGCCGTGCTCGCCGACGCCCTCGGCGTGCACCTCGACCAGTTCCAGCGGATCGTCGTCGACCCGGCGTCGCTGTCGGTGGTCACCTACACCGACACCCGGCCCTTCGTGGCGCGGATCAACGACACCGGTGGCGACGTGGCGGCGCTCATCCCGCCGAAGAAGAAGCGCCGGGGACGGCGGACCGCGAGCTCCGACGCCGTCGTCGGCGGCGGGGCGGGCGCTCCGCTCTGACGTCCCGGGGGCCGCGTCGGGCGTTCCGCTGCTGTTCGCGCGGGATGGTCGGCGGACCCGCGTAGCCTGATCGCGTGCCCCGTCAGGTCTTCCACTTCGACCGTCCCGCCCGGTTCGTCGCCGGGACCGTCGGCCAGCCCGGCGACCGCACCTTCTACCTGCAGGCCTCCGACGAGGCCGGCCGCACGGTCAGCGTGGCGCTGGAGAAGTCGCAGGTGCAGGTCCTCGCCGAGCGGATGGACGAGCTGCTCGACGAGATCGCCAACCGCGCCACCGTCGTCGTCCCGCCCGAGGCCGACGTCGACGACCTCGAGCCGCTCACCGCCCCCGTCGACGAGGAGTTCCGGGTCGCTGCCATGGGCCTGGCCTGGGACGGCGACGAGGACGCGGTGGTCGTCGAGGCGGTCGCCGCCGGCGACGAGCCGGTCGAGGAGGACGCCATCCTCTCCGACAGCGACGAGGGGCCCGACGCGCTGCGGGTGGTGATCACCCCGGCCGCCGCCCGCGCGTTCGTGGCCCGCGCCCGGCGCGTGGTGGCCGCCGGCCGCCCGGCGTGCCCGTTGTGCTCGCTGCCGCTGGACCCGGCGGGCCACGTGTGCCCCCGGCAGAACGGGTACCGCCGCTGATCGCCGGGACGGTCGGACGGTGAGCGAGCGGCACGACGCAGACGTCGACCCCGACCTCGACGAGGCGCTCACCGACGACTGGGCCGACGTGGAGCTCGACAGCGGCGAGGAGGGGGAGGTCGTGGAACTGGACCTCGGCGTCTTCGACCACGGCGACCGCCGGCCGCCGTCCACCGAGGTGGAGGTCGCGACCCTGCTCGCCGAGGGCGTCCTCGACCTCGAGGGCCGGCTGATGGCCGCCAGCAACGTCACCCTGATCGGGGCGATCCGCACCGACACCCTCGCCGGGGAGTGCGTCTACAAGCCGGTGGCGGGGGAGCGGCCGCTGTGGGACTTCCCCGACGGCACGCTCGCCGGCCGGGAGATCAGCGCCTTCCTCGTCTCCGAGGCCATGGGCTGGCGGATCGTCCCGCCCACCCTGCTGCGCGACGGCCCGTTCGGGCCCGGCATGGTGCAGCTCTGGATGAACGCCGACCCGGCGGTCGACCTGGTCCAGTTCGTCCGGCGCGACGTGCCTGAGCTGCGGCGGATGGCCGTGTTCGACGCCGTCGTCAACAACGCCGACCGCAAGGGCGGCCACATCATCCCGATGGCCGACGGGCACGTGCACGGCGTCGACCACGGCATCTGCTTCTCGCCCGACCCCAAGCTGCGCACCCTGCTGTGGCGCTGGGCCGGCAAGCCGCTGACCGTCGAGGCGCTGGCCGTGCTGGAGCGGCTCGCCGATGACCTGCGCGGCGACCTCGGGGAGCAGCTGCACGAGCACCTCACCCGGCGCGAGGTGCGGCGCACCGAGCAGCGGGTGGCCGACCTGCTGCGCACCCAGCTCCACCCGCAGCCCAGCGGCGACTGGCCCGCGCTGCCCTGGCCGCCCTTCTAGGGCGGGCCGGTGCCGCACCGCAGCCGCCTCGCGATCCTGCTGCTCGACCTCCCGCCGGAGCTGCACGACCGGGGGCGGGCGTTCTGGTCGGCGGCCACCGACCACCCGGTCGAGCCGGACGCCGTCGACGCCGCCTGGTCCTCGCTGGGCTCCTTCGCCGATGGGTTCCACCTGGAGACGCAGCGGACCGGCCCGGGCACCGCACCCCGCTGGCACGTCGACATGGAGACCGACGACGTCGAGGCGGAGGTGGCCCGGCTCGAGGCGCTCGGCGCCGTCCGGCACGAGGACATGGGCGGCTTCTGGCAGATGGAGGACCCCGCCGGCCTGGTCTTCTGCGTCGTCGGCATCCAGACCGGCGACGAGTTCGAGCGGCATGCCACCAGCTGGCCCTGACCGGGTCCGGCGAGCTGCCGGCGGTCGTCGGCAGTGCGGCGGCACGACGACGGACCGGGTGCCGTGCGCCGACCGTCAGTGCGCCGAACTACCCTCGACCCGTGCTCAGCTGGCCCGCCCCCCTCCTGCCGACCCTCCCCGGGTCCGGCCCCGCGCTGCGGGTGTTCGACACCGCCCGGCAGGAGGTCGTCGAGACCCGACCCGGCCGGACGGCCCGGATGTACGTCTGCGGCATCACGCCCTACGACGCCACCCACCTGGGGCACGCCGCCACCTACCTGGCCTTCGACCTGGTGAACAGGGTGTGGCGGGACGCCGGGCACGCCGTCCACTACGTGCAGAACGTCACCGACGTCGACGACCCGCTGTTCGAGCGCGCCGACCGCGACGGCGAGGACTGGGTCGTCCTGGGCATGCGCGAGACCGCACTGTTCCGCGAGGACATGACCGCACTGCGGGTGCTGCCACCGGAGGACTACGTCGGGGCGGTCGAGGCCATCCCCCGGATCGCGGCCCACGTCGAGACGCTCTGGGACGCCGGCCTCGCCTACCAGCTCGGGGACGGCACCGGCGACCTGTACCACGACGTCTCCCAGGCACCCGGGTTCGGCAGTGAGTCCGGCTACGACCAGGAGACGATGCTCCGGCTGTCCGCCGAGCGCGGGGGAGACCCCGACCGGGCCGGGAAGCGGTCCGCGCTGGACCCGCTGCTCTGGCGCGGCGCCCGGGACGGCGAACCGTCCTGGTCCGGCCCGCGCGGCGTCGCCGGCCGGCCCGGGTGGCACGTGGAGTGCGCGTCGATCGCGCTGGACACCATCGGCATGGGTTTCGATCTGCAGGGTGGCGGCAGCGACCTGGTCTTCCCGCACCACGAGTACTCCGCGGTGCACGCCGAGGGCCTGACCGGCACCAAGCCGTTCGCCCAGACCTACGTGCACGCCGCGATGATCGGACTGGACGGCGAGAAGATGAGCAAGAGCCGGGGCAACCTGGTGTTCGTCTCCCGGCTGCGCGGCGACGGCGTCGACTCGATGGCCGTGCGCCTCGCCCTGCTCTCGGGGCACTACCGCACCGACCGGGCCTGGACCCCCGACCTGCTGGCGGCCGCCGAGGAGCGGCTGACCACCTGGCGGCGGGCCGTCCAGCTGGCCGCCGGCGCACCGGCCGCCCCGGTCCTCGCCGCGGTGCGTGAGCG
>JAOPWO010000467.1 GCA_025965635.1 Modestobacter sp.
CCTTCATCTCCGCGCTTGCACCGGAGGACCGCTGCCACCTCAACGGCCTCGCCGTACGCGACGGGGAGATCAAATACGTCACGGCACTCGGCACCAGCGACGAGGACCGCGGCTGGCGCGCGAACAAGCTCGACGGCGGCGTGCTGATGGAAGTGCCCAGCGGCGAGATCATCGCCCGCGGGCTGTGCATGCCGCACTCGCCGCGGTGGCACGACGGCCGGCTCTGGGTGCTCGAATCGGGCAGGGCATCGCTGGTCACCGTCGACGAGGCCACCGGCGAGCGCACCGTGGTGGCCCAGGTGCCCGGCTTCGCCCGGGGACTGGCGTTCGCCGGGCGGTACGCCTTCATCGGGCTGTCCCAGGTGCGGGAGAGCGTGTTCGCCGGCCTCCCGATCACCCGGATCCGGGACCGATCGTGCGGGATGTGGGTGGTCGACATCCGCACCGGTGCCACGGTGGCCTTCCTGCGGTTCGAGGGCGACGTCCAGGAGGTGTTCGACGTGCAGCTGTTCCCGGCCCGGTTCCCCGAGGTGGTGGAGGCGTCCGCCGACCTCACCAGCAGCTCCTTCGTGCTCCCGGATGCGGCGCTGGCCGACGTCGCCGGAGGGTGACGGCCGCGGTGGGACGGGAGTGGCAGGTGCCGCCCATGTGGAGTCATCTGCCCGCAGGAGTGTCGATCAACATCAACTTCTGACACGTGGCGGCCGCCACGTTCCGACGCGGAGGGCCCAGTCTTCACCTGACGGCCTCACCGGAGGCCCAGGCGGAACTGGTGGACATCATGGGTAACCGCGCTGCACGACGAGCGGCTCTCCGAGCGCATCCGGCGACGTGCTCCCGGTCGGTTCCGGTGTCGGGGCTGTCCCGCGCCGCGGCCGGGGTGTCGGCCGCCGGTCTGGCGGTGCTCGGCTCGGTGGTGCTGGCCGGTCCCGCCTCGGCGGCCTCCTACACCGTCACCACCACGGCCGACTCGGGCACCGGGTCGCTGCGGCAGGCGCTCGCCGACTCCAACGCCAGCGTGGGCGAGCTGGACACGATCACCTTCGCGCCCTCGGTCACCGGAACCATCCGGTCCTCGTCCACGCTGCAGATCTCGGACCCGGTGACGATCACCGGTCCGGGTGCCGGGCTGCTGGACGTCGAGGGCAGCGGCACCGGCTCGGTCGTCCAGATGCACACGGGCGGCCTCGTGCCCACCACCATCAGTGGCCTGACCATCAGCGGGGGCGCCGGTACCAGCTACGGCGGCGGCATCCGGTTCTACAACAGCCTCCTGGCGCTGGACGCCGTGACGATGACCGGCAACACCGCCGACTACGGCGGCGCGCTCTACGGGGCCGGCGGGACGCTGTCCCTGACCGACTCGACGATCTCCGGCAACGACTCGGGGCAGCAGGGCGGCGGCCTCTACCTGTACGCCATCGACGCGACCATCAGCGACACCGCCGTCAGCGGGAACACCAGCGTCCGGGACGGCGCCGGCCTGTGGTCCGTCGCCGGCTCGCTCACCATGACCGGCGGGGAGATCACCGGTAACGAGAACGCCGGCGGCGACGGGGGCGGCGCCTGGCTGGAGGACGGGGCCACGGCCATCACCGGGACGGAGATCCGGGGCAACACGTCCCCCGGCGGCCAGGGCGGCGGCCTGCGCCTCAGCGGCGGCACCGCCGACCTGCTCGGGGTGGCCGTCGTCGGCAACGGAGCCGGCCGTGGCGGCGGGATGTCCGCGTCCGACGCAGTCGTGACGCTCAGCGACTCGACCGTGGCCCTCAATGAGTCCGGTAGCGATGGTGGAGGTCTGGCCGTCGGCCGGTCGGACCTGACGGTGACGACCTCGACGCTGACCGGGAACGCGGCCCCGGAGGGCGGAGCCGTGTTCGTCGTCGACTCCGCGCTGACCATGTCCGACAGCACGGTCACCGGCAGCCGGGCGGCGGGCTCCACCATCGGCCTGAGCGAGTCCGAGGTCGGTCAGGGCAGCGCGGCGCTCGACCACGTCACGATCGCCGACAACCAGGCGTCCGCCGGAGTGGTCGCGTTCGCTGTCCAGCCCGTCGCCATCGGCAACTCGGTCCTGTCCGGCTCGGGCGGGGACGACCTCGTGGCCGACGGCTCGCCGCTCACCGTCGGGCACTCGCTGTTCGGCGCCACGGACGACGTGACCGACGGGACCGACGGGAACCTGGTGGGGGCGGACCCGCTGCTGGGCGCGCTCGCGGACAACGGGGGCCCGACGCCGACGATGCTGCCGGCCGCGACGTCGCCGGTGCTGGACGCCGGTGACCCGGCGTACCGGGCTACGACGACCGACCAGCGCGGCGGGGCCCGGGTGGCCGCCGCCGTCGCCGACGGTCCCGTGGTCACCGACATGGGCGCGGTCGAGGCCGTCGCTGCCGACTACCCGCCGCCGGTGCCCGTGCCGGACCCCGGCGGCTTCCCCCTGCCCGACCCGGGCGGCGTCCCTGTCCCGGACCCGGAGGGCGTGCCCGGGCCGGACGCCGGCGACGATCCGGGTACCGACGACGGTCCGGGCACCGGCGACCCGACCGCGGGCACGGGCGGCCCCGGGCCCGCCGCCGTGGCGGCTCCGCCCGCCGCGACGACCGCCAGCAGCCCCGTCCAGGCCGGGGGGTCGACGCTCGCCTCCACCGGTACCGACGCCTCGCTCCTGCTGCCCCTGGGTGGGGGCCTGGTGCTGGGCGGTGGGCTGCTGGCCCTGCTCGGCGCCCGGTTCCACCGCTACCGGGCGGACGAGGCCCCCGCGGCCTGACCGACCTGCCCCCACCACCCGGGAACTCGTGGCGGGACCGTGCAGGTCGGCCGGGAAGCCGACAGCGGGATGCCGGTGGGGTCGGTGAGAATGACCCGGTGACGACGAGGTCCGGGGTGCGCCGATGAGCCGGCGGGGATGGTTGCTCTTCGCCGCCATGTCGCTGATCTGGGGCATCCCGTACCTGCTGATCAAGGTCGCCGTCGGCGAGTTCTCGCCGGTGGTCGTGGTCTTCCTGCGCTGCCTGGTCGGCGCCGTCCTGCTGGTGCCCTGGGCGCTCGCCCGCGGCGAGCTGCGCCGTGCGCTGCGGCACTGGCGGGCGCTGCTGGTGTTCACCGCCCTGGAGATGACCGGCCCGTGGCTGCTGCTGTCGTGGGCCGAGCAGTCGCTGTCCAGCTCGCTCACCGGGCTGCTGGTCGCCGGCGTGCCGTTCGTCGCCGCGCTGGCCGCCCGGTTGGCCGGTGAGGAGGAGCGGCTGTCGCCGGTGCGGATCGGCGGGATGCTGCTCGGCGTCATCGGCATCGGGTTGCTCCTGGGCCTGGACGTGGCCGGGACGCAGCTGGGCGCGATCGGTGCGGTCGCGCTGGTGGTGCTGGGCTACGCCACCGCGCCGATGGTGGTCAGCAGGGCGCTGCCCCACGTCCCCGGGGTGACCGTGAGCGCATGTGCGCTGGTCGTGACGGCGGTGGTCTACGCGCCGTTCGCGGTGCCGCAGCTCGACCAGACGGCCGACGCCTCGGCGGACGCCCTGATCTCGCTGGCCGTGCTCGGCGTCGTCTGCACCGCGCTGGCGCTCGCGCTGTTCCTCGCCCTCATCCGCGAGGTCGGCCCGCAGCGCGCGCTGGTGATCACCTTCGTCAACCCGGCCGTCGCGGTGCTGCTCGGCGTCCTGCTGCTCGACGAGCCGTTCACCATGGGCCTGGCCGTCGGGTTGCCGCTGGTCCTGGCCGGCTGCGTGCTGGCCACCCGGCGCAGCCCGGTGCGCACCCACCGCTCCGAGTTCAGCGACGTCGACAGCGCCGTCCCCTGAGCCGTCCCTGGGACCGCCGCGGGAGACCGCCCGCCGCCCGCCCGC
>JAOPWO010000473.1 GCA_025965635.1 Modestobacter sp.
CCTGTGCAATCGTGTCGACGACCGGCCAGACGGTCGGCTTGGCCGGGCGCCCAGACGTACCGGCTGAGTTCTGGCCAGGTCCGAGCAGCCGCCCTTCGCGGAGCGGGGTTCGGGCCCGACGCATGGATTGGCGTGAGATGCAGCGGTGGCAGGTGCGGCCCGACGGCTCGACGTGGGGCGACTGGGGTCCCGAGGATCAACTCGGGCGACTGAACCTGCTGACCGAGGAGCAGAGGCTCAAGGGGGTCGCGGAGGTCGTCAGCGGACACGCGTTCTGCCTCAGCCTGCCGCTGGACCTGCCGCGAGGCGGGGTGCTGAATCCGAACCGTCGCCCACCTCGGATCTTTCCCACCCGCGATGCCCAGGGCCCGAGGTACAACATCGCCTGGTCCCGCGTCGATGACAGATTCGTAGACATCTCCGCCGACGACGCAGTGGAGCTCACTCTGCAGTACTCGACCCAGTGGGACGCCTTGGCGCATGTCGGCGCGTTCTTCGATGTGGACGGCACCGGCGAGGAAGTGCCCGTCTATTACAACGGCTTCCGCGCCGGCACGGACGTGCAGGGACCGACCGAACTCGCGACAGGCGACCACGGCAACAGTTCGTATGCCTTCAAACTGGGCGTCGAGAATATGGCGGCGACGCCGATCCAGGGTCGGGCCGTGCTCATCGATCTCTTCTATCACCTCGGCTCGGCGCGTCGACCTGTCGGCTACGACCTGCTGCAGCAGGTCATGACCGAGGATTCGGTGGTGGTGGAACCCGGCGATATGGTGATGATACGAACCGGTTTTGCCGAGCACATTCTGTCGAGTGCCCAGAGCGGCGAAGAGGTCGATTACACGAGCCTCTGCCCCGTGTTGGACGGCTCTGACCCTCGATTGCTCGAGTGGATCACCGAGTCGGGACTCGTTGCCCTGGTGGCCGACAACTACGCAGTGGAGTCGACCGACCTCGACCATGGCCCCGGCCGACAATCGGTGATGCCCCTGCACCACCACTGCCTCTTCAAGTTGGGCGTGATCATCGGCGAGCTCTGGTATCTAGGAGAACTCGCCGCCTGGTTGCGGGGCAATGGTCGCAACCGTTGCCTGCTGACTGCTCCACCGCTCCGTCTACCAGGGGCCGTAGGGTCGCCGGCGAACGCCATCGCCACAGTGTGAACGCCCACGAGTCCGGCCCGGTGCGGTGCTCTTACTCCCTTGGTGCAGGCCGGCCTGGCGGCCGGATCGGCGCTGGACGGCAGTGGATCTCCTGGAGCCATCTCGGACGCACCGTCGCCCCAGCACCCACCCGAACAACGACAACGGAGATAGCACCGACCCGCGCACGGCCCGCGCGCCCCCGGACACCGGACTCTGGTCCTCCGCCGCGCCGGCCGAAGTGGGCACGGCCTTGTCCTCGCTCACGGTGTCCAGCGGCCAGGCCGGGTGATTCCTGTGAATCGGCAACACATGCCGTCCAGGCTGACCGGTTCCCCGTGCCGTCCCCCCACCCGGCCATACGCCGGCCAGTGGATCGAGCGGCGCGAAGCGCGCCGAACGATCGTGCACGAGTAAGCGGCTCATGCTGCCGAGTCGGCTGGCCGCGTTCCTGCCATGAGACAGTCCCCTGGCGCAAACCAGGGTCCGTCGTCTCGCTGACGAGTGCCCGGGTGGAGGGCGAGACGATGGTCGAGCGCGAGACTGCCGAGTGGCGGCTCCTGGGGAACGCGCGAGCCGGCGTGGGCGAAGGACCGGTGTACGCGCCGGACGATGGGGCGCTTTTCTGGATAGGTATCTTCGAGCCTACGTTGAATCGCACCGACACGCAGTCGGGAGAAACACGCAAGTGGCGCCTACCTACTACCGGCGGGTCCTACGCCCTTCTCGATGACGCAAGCGGCGCCGTGGTCGCCTGCGCCGACGGCATTCACCATCTGGACTTTTCCTCCGGCCGGACCCGACTACTCTGCGGAGCCCCCTACAACCAGGAGGACTTTCGCTTCAACGACGGCCTTTGTGACCCCCACGGCCGGTTCTGGGTGGGGACCATCCGCCTCCCCGGCTCTCTAGTAGCCAACGGTTCCGGCCACTTCTACCGCTATGACGGAACGACCCTCGCTGCACAGATTGGAGGTGTCACTATTGCCAATGGCATCGCCTTCAGCCCTGCCGGCACGACGATGTACCTCGCCGACCGGGTCAACGCGCGTCTACTCGCTTACGACTACAACACCTCGACGGGGACGGCGAGCGACGAGCGCGTGTTCGTGGCGCTCCCCGAAGGTCTGATCGCCGACGGTGCCGCGGTCGATGCCCGCGGCGGCTACTGGATCGCGATGTTCAAGTCCGGTGAGGTGCGGCGTTACCTGGCCGACGGCACTTTGGATCGCATAGTCGAGACGCCTGTGTCGCAGCCCACGATGTGCGCATTCGGCGGCGGCAATCTTGAAACCATGTTTCTGACAACCGCGTACCTGTTCCTGGAACCGGAACAGGCCGCCAGGGAACCGCACGCAGGCGCGGTTTTCGCTGCCGACGTCGGCGAGAGAGGGCTTCCCGAGCCGCGCTTCGATCGCTCGCGGCTGCCGCTTCCGACGAATCACGACGAAGGGACGGGGTCGCGGTGACCTTCGGCGTTTCGAGGATGTATCACCCCAGTCACCGGGTGACCGACCTGGACGAGACAGAACGATTCTTCCGCGAGGTCTTCGGTCGCTACAGCACCTCCCGGGCGGGACTGGTCATGTCGGGAGTGCTCACCCAGCCGCCGGACTATCCGCGGGACTACTGCACCTTCACGCCCATCGCCGACGTCTTCTTCGACTCGATCGACCCGAGCCGCTACGTCGTCGACGGTGTCCAGTGCTACGAGAGCATCACCGAGCCGTACCTGGACGGTTTCGGGTGGGCAGTTGAGGGCATCGAGGAGATCTACGGCGAACTGCGCAGGCACGGCATCCGATGCACGGACCAGCGGAACGTGCTGGTGGCCACCGAGGAGCTTCCGCACGCTGCCTTCACATCGAGCCCACTCTTCTGGACGCTCGCCGATGACACGGGCTTGCGGTACGAGTTCTATCCCAGCGCGAGCATCGGCAAGTATGACCCGCGGACGCACCCCACATGGCGTCTGCCGGACGTGATTCCCGAGGACCCGTTAGGCATCGAACGGTCGTCCCACCACACCGTCCTCACGAACGATCTGGAACGCGCACTGCGCCTCGTCGAAACCGTGCTCGGCGGCCGGGTCGTGCACCAGGACCGCAACGGTCTGCTGGGTACGGCGAGCACGTACGTGCTCCTGGCCGGTGACATCCTCGAGTACGCGCGCCCCCTGGATGGGGCCACCCGGACGGCGGAGGTGCTTGGTCGCAGACTGCCGTTGGACGCGTATCACTCGATCACGTGGAAGGTCCGGGACCTCGATGCGGTGGAGAAGCACCTCACGAGCTGCCGCATACGAATCCAGGCCCGCGACGACGTGACACTCGTGACCGACCCCAGGGACAGCATCGGAATTCCTTTCGGCTTCACCAGTGTGCTCGCCTGCTCGGACGACAGATGAGGTCGTGGCTGGCCGCTGGTAGCCGTTCCCCTAGTTCGGGACGTACGTGATGGGCGCGCCACGCGCTGACCTTCAACCGCCCATGACGGACGAGGAAGTCGATACATTCCTCGGTACGCCTCGGCACATGGGCCACCTTGCGACGGTGGACAGGCATGGCGCACCTCGCGTCGGACCGGTCTGGTTCGCCTGGGCGCGCCCTGAAGTCCTCGTCGTCACCCTGTCGACTACGGCGCGGTACCGACACATCCAAAACAATCCCGAGGTCAGCCTGTCGGTCGACGCCGGGACGTTTCCCCCCACGGGGGCCGTCCTCGCGGGGCGGGCCACGGTTGAACCGCCGAATGCCGAGGACCTGATGGCAATCGTGGGCCGCTACCTGCCCTCCACCTTGGCTGCCTCCTATGTGCACAAATACATGTCCGACGAAGAACGTGTGCTGCTCCGTATTAACTGCAGCACCATCTACGGCTGGCTCGGCAGCGCGCGAAGGGCCTAGTCAGGATTGCATCTCGCCAGGCCCTGACGATCCGAGCTCAGCGCACTGCAGAGGGGTTCAGCAAGTGGACCAAATGCCGTTTGATCTATCCGTGACGGACGAGCTCCTGACGACGACACGAGCGGTCCGTCGACGACTAGACTTCGCCCGCGCGGTTCCCGATGCAGTGCTGAGGGAATGTGTCGGTATTGCTCAACAGGCTCCGACGGGCGGGAACAGCCAGGGATGGCGCTTCGTGATCGTCCGTGACCCCGCAAAGCGGACGGCCATTGCGGAGTTGTATGCCGACGTCGCGCGCGACCGTCTCCGGGCCGCGCGAGCTACGGCATCGACAGATCAGACCGAGCGCGTTTATGACTCCGCTCTTTGGCTGGCGGACCGGCTGGCCGATGTCCCGGTGCACGTCATTCCGTGCCTGACCGATCCCCTTCCTCCGCCTGACGACCAAGCCGCTACGGCGAGCTTCTACGCGAACATCATGCCGGCGGCCTGGAGCTTCATGCTGGCGTTGCGCTCGCGAGGACTGGGCTCTACATGGACCACGTTCTCGCTCCGACGCGCCACGGAAGTGGCCCAGTTGCTGGGCATTCCCGACGGCGTCACCCAGGTAGCCCTCTTACCGGTCGCTTACTATACTGGCGCGGAATTTTCGCCTGCGCAGCGCCCGCCCCCTGACTCGGTGATCTGGTGGGACGTCGGACCTGTGGCGGACAGTTCCGCCTGAGTCTCGTCGAGGGGCCTTGGCCCCGGCATCCCGCAGGGCGCCAAAAAGACCCCGGGAGCCGACTACGGACGGGGCATGAAGACCTGCTCTCTGCTTAGCCAGAGTGTAGATCTGCGGAAATCGATGAAAAGCGCCTCGTCCTCCACGGCGCGCGTCCGCAGCTCGGCGAAATCCGGACTGGACTCGCGGGTATCGAGGTCGATCCACGACTCGGCATGGCCGGCATACGCTTCCACTTCCACTCGCCGCATGCGCCGGAGCTCATCCTCCGCAAGCGACGGAAAGCGGTGAACCTGTTCGTAG
>JAOPWO010000476.1 GCA_025965635.1 Modestobacter sp.
AGGCGGCGGTGACGGCCGCGCTGCGCCGGGCCCGCGACACGGCCGGGACCGGCCTGCCCCAGGCCTGGCGGGACGACCTCCGCCGCACCGCCGAGTTCTCCGAGGAACGGCTGACCGGCGAGCTGGACCGGGCGGTCGCCGGCACCGACCTGGGCCCGGACCGGACGCCGCTGTGGCAGCGCGGCGCCGGTGCGCTGCAGTGGGTGCTGCTGCTGGTCGCCCTGGCCGGCGCGCTCTGGCTGCTCGGCCTGGTGGCGCTGGGCTGGTTGCAGCTGGACGACGTCGTCCCGCTGCCGCGGGTGCAGGGCATCCCGCTGCCCACCCTGCTGCTGGTCGGCGGTCTGCTCGCCGGTGCGCTGCTCGCGCTGGTGGCCAGACCGCTGGTGGCCCTCGGCGCCCGGCGGCGCGGGCGGGCAGCGCGGCGCCGGCTCACCGAGCGGGTGCAGGACGTCGCCGACATCGAGGTGCTCGGGCCGCTGGAGGGCGCCCGGGAGGATCACCGGCGGTTCTGTGCGGCGGTGACCCGGGCCGGGTCGTGACCGGGTCGGGTGAGGGACGTCTCACCCGGCGCTGCGCCCCGCCGGAGCCCGCGCCCGCACCCGTCGTCCCGGTGCCGTCGGACCAGCCGGCCCCCACCCCCGGCGACGTGGTGCCACCGCCCCCGGTCGACGACGACGACCCCGGCGACGATGGGGAGGACGACTGACCGCCGTCCGCCCGGCCGGGGACCACCCGGGAGCCTCATCCCGGCCGACCTCACCGGGCGAGCGCCGCCTCGCCCTCGGCGGGGACCGGGCCCACCGGGGCGTCCGCGGTCCGCCGCCGGTCCAGGCTGACCCCGACCACCGACACGAGGGTCAGCACGATCACCACGGCGCCGTAGACCGCCACCGTCCGCTGCAGGCCGAAGGCGCCGGTCGTGACCCCGGCGGCGATCGCCGGCAGGCTGAACGCGAGGTAGCTGGAGGTGAAGACGGCGGCGAGCAGCCCGGCCCGGCGGCCGGGTGCCACGCCGGCGGTGACCAAGCCCAGCGCACCGGCGAACGCGGCGCCGAAACCGGCTCCGGACACGAGGGTGGCGGTCAGGAAGAAGGCCACGGAGTCGGTGGACACTGCGGCGATCGTGCCGGCCATCCCGGCCACCAGCACCAGCCCGCCGCCCACCATGGCCCTCGGGCCGGCCACCCGCAGGGTGGCCACCGAGCCGACCAGGCTGAGCGCGTTGAGGGCCAGCATGGGCAGCGTGCCGACCGCGTGGTCGTCGATCCGGTAGATGTCGGCCACCACGGACGGGCTCAGCGAGGCGTAGAACCCGCCCAGCGACCAGGTCGCCAGCAGGCAGGGCAGGACGAGCCAGAACGCCCGCCGCTGCGGCGCCGGCACCTCCACCCGCGGGACGAGCGAGGCGGCTACGCCGGGCAGCCGCGGGGAGGACTCGGGCAGGAACAACCCGATGCCGACGGCGGCCAGCAGGCAGATCGCGGTGAGGGAGCCGAACACCCAGGCGGTGGGGGAGGGCAGGTGCTGCACGGCCAGCCCCGCACCGACGGCGCCGAGCGCCAGACCCACCGCGGGGGACGCGGCGTTGGCCACCGAGCCGCGCGGCTTGCCGGGGTCCTGCAGGTCGAGCAGCGCGGCGCCGAACGCGCCGGTGATCGCCCCGGTGGCCAGCCCCTGCACGATCCGGGCGGCGAGCAGCCAGCCGAGGCCGTCGGCGAGCAGGAACAGCACCATCGACGCCGCCTCGACGACCAGCGCGGCGGTGATCACCGGCCGCCGGCCCACGTGGTCGCTCAGCCCGCCGACCACCAGGAGCGCCAGCAGCAGCGCGAAGGCGTAGACCCCGAAGACGACGGTGAGCAGGGCCGATCCGAAGCCGAACTCCTCCGCGTAGATGCGGTAGAGCGGGGAGGGCGCCCCGGAGGCGACCAGCACGATCACCTGCACGATCGCGATCGTCCAGAAGGCGGCGGGTCGGGACAGGCGACGACTCGGCACGAACGGTTGCAAGCCGGGACCTCTCCGGGGTGTTCCCGGCCGGGCCGCTGTCAGCCCGGATAGCGGCGGGACGTGAACACCTGCCCGGACGGTGTGACCCGGGTCTGCGACGAGCCGACGAGCACCAGGCAGCGCATGTCGACGGTCTCGGGGTCGAACTCGCCCAGCGTGGTCACCGTGACCGACTCCCCGGGGCCGCCGACGTCCCGGCCGACGACCACCACCGTCCCGGGCTTGCGGCCCTCCAGCAGCACGTCGCGGGCCTCGGCCAGCTGGTGCGGCCGGGCCTTGGACCGCGGGTTGTACAGCGCCAGCACCAGGTCTGCGGCCGAGGCGTGCCGCAGCCGGTCGACGACGACGTCCCACGGCTTGAGGACGTCGGACAGGCTCATGATCGCGAAGTCGTGGCCCAGTGGCGCGCCCACCCGGGAGGCCACGGCCTGGGCGGCGGTGAGCCCGGGCAGCACCCGGACCCCGACGTCGGCGAACTCCGGGTCGGCGGCGACCTCGAGCACCGCCGCGGCCATCGCGAAGACGCCCGGGTCGCCGCTGGAGACCACGGCCACCCGTCGTCCCGACTGCGCCAGCCGCAGCGCGGCGGCGGCCCGTTCGGCCTCCACCCGGTTGTCGCTGGGGTGCCGGGTCTGCCGCGGGTTGGCCGGCACGCGGTCCAGGTAGGGGCCGTAGCCGACCAGGTCGTCGGCGCGGGACAGTGCCTCGGCGGCCTCGGGCGTGGTCCAGCTGCGCTGACCCGGACCGAGCCCGACGACGACGACCTCACCGATGCGGGGTCCGTCGTCCCGGGGCTGTTCCGGCCCGGGGGTCGGACCGGTCAGGTCGCTGGGCAGCAGCGCCAGGGAGAAGTAGGGGACGGTGTCGGGGTCGACCTCGGCCAGCGGCAGGATGCGCTGCCGGTCGGTGGTGGCCCGCTCGACGTAGAAGGCGCGGTCGAGAACGCCGGCGGCGTCGAAGGCGTCCCGGACGCCGCGGAAGGTGCGGCCCAGCTTCATCACCGCGGCGGAGTCGGTGGTGGCCAGCCACTCGGCGAGCTCGTCGGGGTCCAGCGTGCCGGGCAGCACGGTGAGCACCTCGTCGCGCTCGACCAGCGGCCGGCCGAGCACTGCGGCGGCGCCGCTGACGCTGGTCACCCCGGGGACGACCTCGGTGGGGTACCGGTGGGCGAGACGCTTGTGCATGTGCATGTACGAGCCGTAGAAGAAGGGGTCGCCCTCGGCGAGGACGACGACGTCCCGGCCGGCGTCCAGGTGCGCTGCCAGCCGCGTGGCGGCGGCCTCGTAGAACTCGTCGATCGCGCCCTGGTAGCCGCCGGGGTGGTCGGTGCCCTCGGTGGTCACCGGGTAGACCAGCAGCTCCTCGACCTGGCCCTCGCGCAGGTAGGGCGCGGCGAGGGCGCGGGCCACCGACCGGCCGTGCTGCGCGGCGTGGAAAGCGACGACGTCGGCCGCGCCGATCAGCCGGGCGGCCTTGACCGTGACCAGTTCCGGGTCGCCGGGTCCCAGCCCGACCCCGTACAGCCGCCCGGTCACGCGGCACCACCCAGGGCCATGGTGGCCAACACGGCCCTCATTCGGTCTCGCTCGCGATCGCGTTCACGGCAGCGGCGGTGATCGCGCTGCCGCCGCGCCGGCCGCGGACGACCAGGAACTCGAGGTCGGAGGCGGCCAGCGCCTCCTTGGACTCGACCGCACCGATGAACCCGACCGGGATCCCGATCACGGCGGCCGGGCGGGGAGCGCCCGCGGCGACCATCTCCAGCAGGTGGAACAGCGCGGTCGGCGCGTTGCCGATGGCCACCACGGCGCCGTCGAGCCGGTCGCCCCACAGCTCCAGGGCGGCCGCGGTCCGCGTCGTCCCCAGGTCCGCGGCGAGCGCCGGCGTGCGCGGGTCGTTGAGCATGCAGACCACGTCGTTGTCCTTGGGCAGCCGCGTGCGGGTGACCCCGGCGGCGACCATCGAGGCGTCGCACAGCACCGGTGCGCCGGCGTGCAGCGCCTCCCGGGCGCGGCCGACGACGTCGGGGGAGAAGGCGACGTCGGCCACCAGGTCGACCTGCCCGCAGGCGTGCACCATCCGCACGGCCACCTGGGCGAGGTCCTCGGGCAGCCCGGAGAGGTCGGCCTCGGCGCGGATCGTGGCGAAGGACTGCCGGTAGATCTCGGCGCCGTCGCGCTCGTACTCGTACATCAGCCCTCTTCGATCCGGTAGCCGGCCGGGGTGGCGACGACGTCGACCACCCCG
>JAOPWO010000002.1 GCA_025965635.1 Modestobacter sp.
ATCGCGGCGCTGGCACACGGCGCCGGCGGCTCGCTGGAGGTCATCATCGCGGTCGCCTGGGACTGCCCCTTCGAGGGACGGACCGATCCGTCCCGGGTGCTGGACGTCGTCCGATCCGGCGTCGAGCAGGGCGCCGACCAGCTCTGCCTGGGCGACACCATCGGCACGGTCACCCCCCGGCGGACCGTGGAGCTGCTCGACGCTGTCCGGCAGGCCGCTCCCGGACGCCCGCTCGGGGCACACTTCCACGACACCCGCGGCACCGGCCAGGCCAACGCCCTGGCCGCGGTGCTGAGCGGGGTCACCCAGCTCGACGCCTCGGTCGGCGGGCTGGGCGGCTGCCCGTTCGCCCCCGGGGCCAGCGGCAACATCGCCACCGAGGAGCTCGTCTACTGGCTCGCCGACGCCGGGGTCAGCACCGGCATCGACCTGGACGCCGTCCTCACCGCGGCCGCGGCCACCGAGGCCGCCGTCGGCCGTGCCCTGCCCAGCTCGCTGTACCGGGCCGGCGGGCGCAACGCCCCGCGCGGCCCGTACGTCCCGTCCTGATCCGACCGAGGAGCCGACATGACCGACGCCCCTGTCACCGTGCTGGGCCTGATCGCCAGCCCGCACGGCAGCGCCCGGACCGCGCTGGCCGTCGACGCGGTGCTCGACGGTGCGCGCGCCGCAGGCGCCACCTGCACCCGGCTGGCGCTCGTGGAGCGTGACCGCGCCGACGTGCTCCAGGCGGTGGCCGACGCCGACGCCGTCGTCTTCGGCAGCCCGGTCTACCGCGCGACGTACACGAGCCTGCTCAAGGACCTGCTCGAGGCCACCGAGCGCGGTCGGTACGGCGAGGCCACCGCGCCGCTGCGCGGCACCGCCACCGCCGTCGTGCTGACCGGCGCCACCCCGCACCACTACCTCGCCGTGGACACGCTGCGGTCGGTGCTGGCCGGCTTCTTCGCCGCCCAGGTGCTCAGTCCCGGGCTCTACCTCGACCACTCCGGTTACGTCGACGGCGGCGCGCTGACCGACGCCGCCCGGGAGCTGGCCGGCACGCACGGCCGGGCGCTGGTGGAGCTGGCCGCCGCCGTCCGCGGGTCGGCCGCGCTGCGCGGCCTCGAGCCGCAGGTCTGAGGAAGGACCGGGCACGCGTTGTGCGGCCATAGGACGGCAGTGAACGGATGGTCCGCCCCGACCGAGCTGCTTAGCGTTCGGGGTGATCAGGTGTCCTGCACCACACAGACCAGTCAGAGGAGAGGTCGATGACGTCCGCCACCTCCACCGAGCTCGAGAACTTCGGGCTCTTCATCGGCGGCAAGACCGTCGACGCGCTCAGCGGGAAGACGTTCGAGTCGCAGAACCCCTACACCGGGAAGCCCTGGGCCCGGATCGCCGACGGCTCCCCCGAGGACGTCGACCACGCCGTGGCCGCCGCCCGCGCCGCCTTCGAGGGCGAGTGGGGCCAGATGGGCGGCTTCGAGCGGGCCGCCGTGATGCGCCGCTGCGCGGAGGGGATCGCGGCGAACGCCGAGCGCCTCGCCCGCCTCGAGGTCAACGACTCCGGCAAGCTGCTGCGCGAGATGCTGGGCCAGCTCAAGGCCCTGCCCCAGTGGTACTACTACTTCTCCGGGCTGGCCGACAAGATCGAGGGCCGGACGGTCCCGCCGGTCAACGCCAACTACTTCGCCTACACCCGGCGCGAGCCCCTCGGCGTCGTCGGTGCCATCACGCCGTGGAACTCGCCGCTGCTGCTGCTGACCTTCAAGCTGGCCCCGCTGCTGGCCGCGGGGAACACCTGCGTGGTCAAGCCCTCCGAGCACTCCCCGGCCTCCACGGTGGCCTTCGCCGAGGTGCTCTTCGAGGCCGGCCTCCCCGCCGGGGTGCTCAACGTGGTCACCGGCTGGGACCGCTCCACCGGTGAGTCGCTCGCCTCGCACACGGGCGTGGACAAGGTCGCGTTCACCGGCTCGACGGCGACCGGCATCAAGGTCGCCCAGGCCGCGGCCGCCAACGTCAACCGGGTGACCCTGGAACTGGGCGGCAAGAGCCCGCAGATCGTGTTCCCGGACGCCGACCTCGACGCGGCCGCGAACGGCCTGGTCGCCGGGGTGTTCGCCGCCACGGGGCAGACCTGCATGGCCGGGTCCCGGCTGATCGTGCACGCCGACGTGCACGACGCGCTGATCGAGAAGGTCGTGGCCCGGGCCAGCAGCATCAAGCTCGGTGATCCCACCGCCGCCGAGACCGAGATGGGCCCGGTCGCCAACCGGCCGCAGTACGAGAAGGTGCTGGGCTACCTCAAGGGCGCCCGGGAGGAAGGGGCGACCTTCGCCTACGGCGGCGAGGCCGACGCCGAGCAGGGCGGGCTGTTCGTCAAGCCGACCGTGGTCACCAACGTGACCCCGGAGAACACCATCGTCCGCGAGGAGGTGTTCGGGCCGGTTCTCGCCGCGGTGACCTTCACCTCGGAGGAGGAGGCGCTGAAGATGGCCAACGACACGCCCTACGGCCTGGCCGGCGCGGTCTGGACCAAGGACGTGCACCGGGCCCACCGGGTGGCCGCCAAGCTGCGGGCCGGCACGGTCTGGATCAACGCCTACCGGGTGGTCGCACCGAACATGCCCTTCGGTGGCTTCGGCAGCAGCGGCCTGGGCCGGGAGAACGGCATCGAGGCGCTCAACGAGTACACCGAGACCAAGTCGGTCTTCGTGGAGCTCAGCGGCGGCACCCGCGACCCGTTCCAGCTGGGCTGATCCGCCCTGCCCGGGGGCGCCGGACGGCACCCCCGGGCACATCCACCGACGACGAGGAGGTCCCGCGATGAGCACTGCTCCCCAGACCGCACCCGATGCGACGCTGGCCGACCGGTTCCGTGAGGTGATGGCCGGGGTGGCCACCCCGGTGTCGGTGGTGACGTCGATGGCCGACGGCCTGCCGCACGGGACGACGGTGAGCGCGTTCGCCTCGCTCTCCATGGACCCCCCGATGGTGCTGGTGTCCCTGGACCGCGGCTCGGACCTGCTCGCCCTGGTGCGGGAGTCCGGCCGCTTCGGCGTCAACGTGCTGGGGTCGACCCAGTCAGCGCTGGCGCTGGCCTTCGCCCGGAAGGGCGGCACCGGCAAGTTCAACGGCGTCCGGTGGGAGGTCCACGACGACCTACCGCGACTGCCCGGCGCGCCGGGCTGGCTGGCCTGCGACGTCGCCACCCTGGTCGAGGGCGGGGACCACGTCGTCGCGCTGGGCACGGTGGTCGCCGCCGAGACCCTCGACGGGCTGCCGCTGACCTACCACGGCCGGGTGTTCGGCACCCACGCCGCACTGGAGCTGGACGCATGACCCGCCGCTCGCCGGCCGAGGCGGTGCAGACCGCCGTCTCCGCGCTGGCCGGCGGCCGGATGGTCGTCGTGGTCGACGACGCCGACCGGGAGGACGAGGGCGACCTGATCGTCGCCGCCGAGCTGGTGACCACCGAGCAGATGGCGTTCCTGGTGCGGCACACCACCGGCATCGTCTGCGCGCCGATGCCGGCCGGCCGGGCCGCGGCGCTGCAGCTGCCGCAGATGGTCACCGACAACACCGACGCCCACGGGACCGCGTTCACCGTCACCGTCGACGCCCTGGACACCGGCACCGGTGTCTCGGCCGCTGACCGGGCCCTCACGGTGCGCACGCTGGCCGCGACCGGCACCCGCCCGGCCGACCTGCGCCGCCCCGGGCACGTGTTCCCGCTGGTCGCCCGCGCCGGCGGGGTGCTGGTGCGGGCCGGGCACACCGAGGCGGCGGTGGACCTGACCACGCTGGCCGGGCTGACCGGTGTCGGGGTGATCGGGGAGATCGTCGACGAGGACGGCTCGATGCGCCGCGGGGCCTCGCTGACCGCGTTCGCGGCCGAGCACGGCCTGCCGGTGCTGGCGATCGCCGACCTGGTCCGGTACCGGCGGGCGACCGAGCGGCTGGTGGAGCTGGTCGGCAGCGCGCAGATGCCCACCGCGTTCGGCGACTTCCGGGCGCTGGCCTACCGCAGCACCCTGGACGGGACCGAGCACCTGGCGCTGGTGATGGGCGACATCGCCGCCGCCGGGCGTACCGAGGCCGGCGCGTTGGTCCGGGTGCACTCGGAGTGCCTGACCGGGGACATCCTCGGCTCGCTGCGGTGCGACTGCGGCGGCCAGCTGGAGCAGGCCCTGGCCGCGATCGCCGCCGAGGGGTGCGGGGCGGTGGTGTACCTGCGCGGGCACGAGGGTCGCGGGATCGGGCTGGGCCACAAGATCCGCGCCTACGCGCTGCAGGAGCAGGGCCTGGACACCGTGGACGCCAACACCGTCCAGGGCCTGCCGGCCGACTCCCGCAGCTACGGGGTCGGGGCCCAGGTGCTCGGCGACCTCGGGGCCACCCGGATCCGGCTGATCACCAACAACCCGGCCAAGTACGGCGGGCTGGAGGGCTACGGCCTCACCGTCGTCGGCCGGGTCGCGCTCCCCGTCGTCGAGACCCCGCACAACGTCCGTTACCTGCGCACCAAGCGCGAGCGCATGGGTCACCACATCGATCTCCCGGCCGCCGGGGTCTGACCCCCTTCCCGGCCGCGGCCGCGCCCCGCTCCGGGGCGCGGCCGCTGGCATGACCTCCCTGGTCAGGGCGGTACGGCGAACTCTGCACTGGACGGACGGAGTGGTGCGCTGCGCGGCTGTCGAGGGCCCGTGGGCGGCCATAGCGTCGTCCCGGACGTGGCGCACGGCACATCCGCGCCGCGCGAGCCCCCCGCCCGACGTACCCGAGGAGACCCCCATGACCGAGACCCTCTCCGCCAACGAGCGACTGGGCCTCGCGCCCACCGACCCGCGCCCGGCCGATGAGACCGGCCCGCTGGTCGACCGGCAGCAGAGCAACCCGCTGTTCAACGACCAGAAGATGAAGCTGGGCCTGTTCGGCACCAACTGCTCCTACGGCCTGATCATGAGCCACGCGCCGACCACCTACGAAGCCACCTGGAAGCACACGCTGGAGATCGCCCAGCGGGCCGACCGGCTCGGCTTCGAGGCCCTCATCCCGGTGGCCCGCTGGAAGGGCTTCGGCGGCTCGACCAACTTCAACGGCAACTGCTTCGAGACCTACACCTGGGCCGCCGGCCTCGCCCAGGCCACCGAGAACATCGCCGTCACGGCGACCAGCCACCTGCCCACGATCCACCCGATCGTCGCGGCCAAGCAGGCCACCACCATCGACCACATCTCCGGCGGCCGGTTCGCGCTCAACCTGGTCATGGGTTGGGTGACCCCGGAGATGGAGATCTTCGGCGGCGAGCAGCGTCAGCACGACGAGCGCTACGCCTTCGGCCAGGAGTGGCTGGACTACGTGCAGCAGCTGTGGAGCGAGCCGGGGTCCTTCGACTTCAACGGCCAGTACTTCCACGGCCGGGACGTCGAGGCCTACCCGAAGCCCATGCAGGGCCCGCGGCCCGCACTGATCAACGCCGGCAACTCCAAGGCCGGCATCGAGTTCTCCGCCCGCAACGTCGACATCAACTTCGCGTCTCTGGACACCCTGGAGAACATGAAGGGCTACACGTCGGCGCTGAAGGAGAAGGCCCGCACCGAGCACAGCCGGGACATCCAGACGATGACCTACGGGCTGATCGTCTGCCGGGACACCGAGGCCGAGGCCAAGGCCGCCTTCCAGCAGGTCGTGGACGAGGGCGACTGGGGCGCCGCGGGGAACGTCATCAAGATCGCCGGGTCGGGGGCGAGCGAGTCCTTCGACCACGCCGTGCGGGAGATGCAGGAGCGCTTCATCGCAGGCTGGGGCGGCTACCCGATCGTCGGCACCCCCGAGCAGGTCACCGAGGAGCTCGGCCGGCTCAACGCGGCCGGTATGGACGGCATGATCATGGGGCTCATCGACTACAACGAAGAGCTCACGTACTTCGGCGAGAAGGTCCTGCCGCTGATGGTGGAGGCCGGCCTGCGGCACTGACGCTCTCCCGACCGGGCTCTCTGCTGCGGAGAGCCCGGTCGGCGGTCAGCGGGCGTAGCGGACCGCGGCCCGCTCGCGGGCCTGGGCGGCCAGCGCCTCCCGGTCCCGCGGCGGAGCGCTGGTGACCAGGTCGTCGAGCAGGTGCCGGGTGGCGTGCGCGATCTCCCCGACCGCGCGCTCGAACGCTGCCTGGTTGGCCTGGGACGGCTTCGCCGCGCCGCTGACCTTGCGCACGTACTGCAGCGCGGCCGCCCGGACCTCGTCGTCCGTCGTCGCCGGCGCGAGGTTGTGCAAGACGTGGATGTTCCGACACATGCCCGCGAGCCTAGGAGCCCCGGGCGCTGTCGTGAGCCCGGTCACGTCCGCCGTCGAGAGTGGCCCTAGGCTCGCGCCACCGCACCTGGCACCGAGTGCCAGCCCTCGACGAACGGAGCGACGATGCCCCAGACGACCCGAGCCTCGATCATGCGCAAGGCCCCCGGCAGGTACGAGACGGTCGAGCTCGAGCTCGACGACCCGCGCCAGAACGAGGTGACCGTCAAGCTGGCGGCCTCGGGGCTGTGCCACTCCGACGACCACATCGCCACCGGCGACATCATGGTCGGCCACTACCCGATCTGCGGCGGCCACGAGGGTGCCGGCGTGGTCACCGCCGTCGGCCCGAACACCCCCGGCTTCGAGGTGGGCGACCACGTCGTCTTCTCGTTCGTGCCCGCCTGCGGCCGGTGCTCGGCCTGCGCGCGCGGTGACTTCAACCTCTGCGACACCGGCGCCAACACGCTGGTCGGCTCGCGCGCCGACGACCCGACGAGCTTCCGGATGACGCTCGACGGCGAGGACGTCGGCCAGATGGCCGGCATCTCCACCTTCGCCGAGTACACGACGGCGCACGTCGACTCGGTGGTGAAGATCGCCAAGGAGATCCCGCTCAAGCCGGCCGCTCTCATCGGCTGCGGCGTGCCCACCGGCTGGGGTGCGGCGGTGAACTCGGCCAAGGTGCAGCCCGGGGACACGGTTGTCGTCATGGGCATCGGCGGGATCGGGATCAACGCCGTCCAGGGCGCGAAGCACGCCGGCGCGACGACGATCATCGCCGTCGACCCGGTGCCCTTCAAGCGCGAGAAGGCCCAGGAGTTCGGCGCCACGCACACCTTCGAGGGCATCGAGGAGGCCACCGCCTACGCCCAGTCGATCACCAACGGACAGGGCGCCGACTCGGCGATCGTCACGATCGGCGTCGTCACCGGCGAGCACGTGGCCCAGGCGATGGCCGCGATCCGCAAGGCCGGCACGGTGGTGGTCACCGGCGTGGGCAAGATGACCGACCTCGACGTACCGGTGTCGCTGTTCGAGCTGACGATGATGCAGAAGCGGATCCAGGGCTCGCTCTACGGCGAGAACAGCCCGCACGACATCATCCCGAAGCTGCTGCGCATGTACCAGGCCGGTCAGCTCAAGCTCGACGAGCTGATCACCCGCGAGTACACGATCGACCAGGTCGCGGAGGCCTACGACGACATGCACGCCGGGCTGAACATCCGCGGCGTCGTCGTCTTCGACTAGCCAGCGGCCACCGGCGGGCCGGCGACCGTCGTGGTCGCCGGCCCGCCCCTGGCCAGGGCGCGGCTGATCACCAGCCGCTGGATCTGGTTGGTGCCCTCGAAGATCTGCATCACCTTGGCCTCGCGCATGTAGC
>JAOPWO010000068.1 GCA_025965635.1 Modestobacter sp.
CGGCGCGCCGGCGCAGGCCACCGGCCCGACGCCGCCACCGCCGCCACCGCCGGTACCCCCGCAGTCCATCCCACCGGAGAGCCCGTGGGCGGAGCCCGTCCCGGCCTCGGCTCGTCCACCGGCACCCAGCGGTCCGCCGCACTCGACCGGCCCGGTCGACATCGTCCCGGGGTTCTCCGCGCCGGCCACGCCGCCGGTGCCGCCCCCCGCAGGGAGCACGGCGGTCACCGGTGACGACGGCACGCCCGGCCCCGGCACCCGGGCCCGGTCGGCCGGCAAGGCGTTCGGCACCCGGCTGGGCACCGGGCTGCGCTCCGGCCGCGGGCTGGACCGCAGCGTCCTGACCGGCCTCGCCCTCGGGATCGCGGCCCTGGCGCTGCTCGAGTGGGGCCTCGCCCTCGAGCCCGGCGACCGGTCGCTGTGGTCGGCCGTGCCGAGCTGGTCGGCGTTCGCGACTGTCGCAGCGGTGGCCGCGCTGGTGCCGCTGGTGCTCGGCCTGCTCCCGCCGCGGCTCCCGGCCCGGACGGCATGGCAGATCGGTGCGGCCGGCGCCGCCGGGCTGGCGGCCTTCTGGGTGCTCATCGCCCTGCCGCTGGTGGCCAGCGACCGGGGCTTCCTGCTGACCGCCGCGCTCGCCCTGGCCGCGGGGGCGGTGTGGCTGGCACCGGGTCGCACGGAGTGAGCGGCCGGTCGGCCGGCTGGCTCAGCGCCGCCGGGGCGTGCGCGCTCGCGGCGCTCGGCCTGCCCTGGGCGCCGTTGCTGCCCGGCAGTGCCTCCCCCGCGCGGGTCTTCGTCGTCCTCGCTGTCGGGCTGGTCGCCTTCGGGCTGCGGACCGGCCGGGACCGGCTGCTGTCCCTGGCCGTCCCGGTCGGCCTGACCGGGGTCCTGGTCGGCGTCCTCGTCGGCGGCCCGGGACCCACCCCGGGCCGGGTGGCGCTGGTCGTCGCGGTCGGATGTCTCGTGGCTGCGCTGCGCGCCGACCGCCGGCCGGTGCTGCCCCGGCGCCGCACGGGAGTACCCGCAGCGCTCAGCTGACCTCCCCGTACCCGCCCGGGACCGGGCCGGGTGCGGCCTCCGCCGGTCGTGGCCGGTCCGCTGGGTGCACCCGCAGGGCCAGCAGCGCGACGTCGTCGTCGACGGCGCCGATCCCGGCGAGCACCCGGTCGCACAGCTCCTCCAGCGGCCGCCCGGCCCACCGCGCCACCGTCCCGGTCAGCCAGTCCAGCCCGGCGTCCAGCGGCACGCCGCGGCGTTCGATCAGGCCGTCGGTGTAGAAGAGCACGGTGGCGCCGTCGGCCAGCACGTGCGCGTGGTCGGCCCGCTCGGCATCCGGGTCGACGCCGAGCAGCAGGTCCGGTGGGCGTTCGAGCACCCGGACCGTGCCGTCGGCCTCGACCACCAGGGGCGGCGGGTGCCCGGCGTTGGACCAGCGGAGCACGTGCACCCCGGTGCGGGCGTCGTCCGCGTTCTGCTCCACGGTGGCCAGCACCGCGGTGGCCAACGTCCCGACGTCGAGGTCCTGCATCGCCCGGTCCAGGGCACCGAGCACCGCGGCCGGACGCTCCCGCCGGCAGTGCGCGATACCGCGGAGCACGTTGCGGACCTGCGCCATCGCCGCGGCCGCGTGCCGGTCGTGCCCGGTCACGTCGCCGATCACCAGCGCCGTCCGGCCGTCCTGCAGCAGGAACGCGTCGTACCAGTCACCGCCCACCTGGGCGAGGCTGGTCGCCGGGACGTAGCGGACGGCGATCTCCAGGTGGTCCGGCTGGGGCGGGGCCGTCAGCAGACTGCGCTGCAGCGCCTGCGCCATGCCGGAGACCGCGGCGTGCGCCACCTGCTCGGTCTCCCGGGTGCCGATCCGATCGAGGGCCTGGGCGCACTGGGCGGCGAAGGCGTCGAGCAGGTCGAGCTCGTCGGCAGCGAAGGTGCGCGGCTCCACCCACGCCACGCTCAGCGACCCCAGCCGGCGGCCGCCGCTGACCAGCGGCACCGCCACCCAGGCCTCCGCGCCGGTGCTGGCGATCACCTCGCGCATCGCGGGGGCGAACGCCTCGGTCGTCCGGCGGTCCGGCAGCCGGATGGTCGCGCCGGTGCGGGCGGCGACGCAGCCCGGGTACGGGGCGTCCCAGGGGAGCAGGCCGTCCCCACCGCCGGCGGCCGGGCGCAGCCCCTCGCTCATCACCAGCCGGACCCGGTGCTCGTCGACCGGCACCGCGACCGCGCCGCCGTGCGCGCCGAGGGCGGCCAGCCCCCCCTCGGTGACCACCCGGATCAGCTCCTCCACCGTCTCGGCCCGGCTGACCTGGAGCGACACCCGGGCCAGTGCCGCCAGCCGCCGTGCCGTCCGGGCCTCGGCCTCCCGCGCGGCCTGCAGCTCGATGCCGCGGGCGTACAGGTCGGTCTGCACCTCGAGCACCCGGCGGCGCCAGACGTCGGGGGCGGCGCGGCGGTCGGGGCCGAGCCAGTCCTCCTCCGCATCGGGGAGTCCCGCCTGCTGGTGCACGTAGTCGGTGATGTCCGCGGCCCGTTGCAGCAGGTAGCGGCACCGGCCGGCGGGCCCGGGGACCGGGATGCTGATCAAGCTCCAGAACCGCCGGGTGAACCCGCCGTCGGGACTGGGGATGTCGTACTCCTGGACCGGCATGGTGTCCGGCAGCCCGGTGTCGCGGGCCCGCTCCAGGGAGGCGCGGATCTTCCCCACCCCGCCGTCGGGGTCGGTCGGGTTGGGGTTGCCCGGGAACGCCTCGAAGACCGGCCGCCCCACGATCCCGGCCAGGGTGCGCCCCGTGCTCGCCAGGTAGGCGGGGTTGGCGTCCACGATGACCAGGTCGGGCGTCAGCACCAGGTAAGGCGTGGGCATCGCCTGGAACACCGCGGCGTAGTCCGTCGTCGGACCCTCGACCCAGACCGGTGCTCGACTGGCCACGTTCCCCCGCGTCCATCCGGAGACAGCGCCGCACTGCGCTGTTCCGGAACATACCGTCGCTGGGCCCGGCCGTGCCCGGACGACGCACCGGGCTCCGGCGACCCGCCGTCAGCGGGAGGTGAGGCCCGTCCCGACGCGTGCGGCACCGTTGCCCGGGGACCCGGTACCGCCACCCGACCGGCCGGACCCGCCGGTGCCGGGCGTTCCCTCGTCCGACGGGGCGGCCGGGGTGGCGCCCGGCGCGGTGCCGTCGCCGTCGGGCTCGTCGACGGGAGCCGAGCCGCCGTCCCCACCGGTCCCCCCGTCGTCGCCGGCCGGAGCGCCCCCGGTGCCGGGGACCGGGCCGCTGGAGGTGTCCCCGGCCGGCGGGCCGGACGGGGTGCCGGTCGGAGTGCCGGTGGCCGGCCCGGGGGTGGCTCGCGCCGGCTCCGGAGTCA
>JAOPWO010000092.1 GCA_025965635.1 Modestobacter sp.
ACCGCCGTGCTCATCGACTGCGACACCTGCACCGTCCGCGGTCCCGGCTGCGACGACTGCGTCGTCACCGTCCTGCTGGGCGCGCCGCCGGGCTGGCGGGAGACCGAGCCGACCGTCGTGCCACTGATCCGCCGGGTCCGCGCCGCGGCCGACGGCACCGGCGACGGTGACGTGGACGGCGCGGTGGCAGCCGACGCGCCCGGGCGCCGGACGGCCAGGGGTGAGGTGTCTCGCGTTGACAGCGGCGCCGCGGAGCTCCGTCCGGTCGTCGAGCTCGACGAGGTCGAACATCGCGCCGTCCGGGCTTTGGCAGAGTTCGGCCTGGTTCCGCCCTTGCGTCATCAGGATGCGTCAGGCGGCGCGCCTGTCCACGACACGTCGCCGAACCGCCACGTGAGCTGACGAATTGCATGGTTGTGATTTATGAGGTTTTGTGGCAGATCGGACGTTTGACGGGTCTTTGTCTCGGTCCGATCACGGACCTACTGTTTGCTCGTCCGGGAGGGTGGTCGTCACCGCACACAGGGTGACCTCGACCGGGCACCGCCGAACCAGCCGGCCGTTCCGGCCGCTGGACCGGGGACCCACCGTAGTCCTGGGGTGAGTTCTCGTGCGTCCCGCCCGCGGGACGCACGCGTCAACGCCGACGCGCAGAGATAGGGCCGTCCTTCTTCCCGGCCCGAACCCGTCAGCTAACTCGGTAGGCGGTCGATGTGGAGGAAATGGAGCCGCGCCGTCCGTGGCGAGCCCGCACCTGTCTGTCTGCCCTGCCCATCCCCGTCCCACCGCACCGACGGCCGCTCCCCGCCGGCCCCGACTGATCGGCCGGCTCGGCACAGCCGTGCTGCTGGCCGCCGCAGCCAGCCTTGCGGTGACCGTGCTCCCCGGTGTCGCGAAGGCCGCGCCGGACCCCGCGGCCGCCGAGGCGACATCGCCGCAGGAGGCCACCGAGCTCGTCGCCGCGGCCAACGACCAGCTGGAGGCGGTCACCGAAGAGGTGAACGACGCCCAGGTGCAGCTGGAGGAGCAACAAGCCGCCGCCGCTGCTGCCGGGGAGGCCGTCGCGGCCGCGCAGGCCCAGCTCGCCGCGCTGGACACGCAGATCCGCCAGGTCGCCCGCAGCGCCTTCACCGGCGAGAACCTCGGCCACTTCAACGCGCTGATGACCAGCGGGTCGGCCGAGGAGTTCCTCGCCCAGGTGAACATGCTCGACGCCATCGCCGGTCACACCGACGACGTGCTGGCCGAGGTGGCCGCCGCCTCGGCGGTCGCCCAGGAGGCCAAGGCCGGCGCCGACGCCGCCGCCGCGACCGCTCAGCAGACGCTCGACCAGGTGACCGCCAAGCAGGCGGATCTCACGACCAGGATCACCGACTACCGGTCCCAGTTCGCCGCGCTGACCGCCGCCCAGCAGGAGGAGGTCCAGCAGAGCCAGGCCGGTCCGGCGCTGCCGGCTCCCGGGGGGTCCTCGGCCTCCCGCTCCGTCACTGCCCAGGCCGCGGGCCCGGTGCCGGCCGCCAGCGAGGCCGCCCAGGTCGCGGTCGACACCGCGCTGGCCCAGCTCGGCGACCCCTACGTGTGGGCCGCCGGAGGCCCGAACGCCTTCGACTGCTCGGGCCTGACCCAGTACGCGTACGCGGCCGCCGGTGTCCGGCTACCGCACTCGAGCGCGGCGCAGTCCCGGATGGGCACCGCAGTCCCGCGCAGCGAGCTGCAGCCCGGCGACCTGGTCTTCTTCCGCAGCCCGGTCAGCCACGTGGGCATGTACATCGGCGGGGGCCGGATGGTGCACGCGGCGACCTTCGGCGTTCCGGTGCAGGTCACCAGCGTCGACATGGCCGGCTACGCCGGCGCCCGCCGCTTCGCCGCCTGAGCCGGGCCGCCCACCCGCGGTGGGCGGCCCGCTGCAATCCGGTCCCGGGAGCTCCCAGCCCGTCGGCCTAAGCTCCCCGGCGTGAGCGCCCGACGCCTCGCCCTGCTCGTGGCGTTCGTACTGGGGGCCGCCGTCCTCGTCGTGATCGTCGTGGTCACACCGGGGGAGCTGATCCCCACTCCACCCGGCGGCCGCGTCCCGGCCGACCCGGCAGCCACCTTCTCCCCGGCCGAGATGGGCCGCGCGAACTCCTTCGCCGCTGCCCTGCGGCCGGTGTCCCTGGCCTCGCTGGTGCTCGGTCTCGGCGTCTCCGCACTGTTCGGCCTCACCCGCGCCGGCGCCGTCGTCACCCGGGCGGCGGCCCGGCCGCTCGGCGGCGGCTGGGCGTGGCAGGCGCTGCTCGGCCCCGTGGCGCTGATCGTCATCGGCCGGCTGGTCACCCTCCCGCTGTCGGCCTACGGCGAGGTGGTCCGGCACCGCTACGGCCTGTCCACGCGCAGCTGGCCGCTCTGGGTGCGGGACGTGGTGACCTCCACGGCCATCTCCGCCGGGCTGACCGCCCTCGTCGTGCTGGCCGTCCTCAGCCTTGCCCGGCGGGCCCCGCGCACCTGGTGGGCGTGGGCAGCGGCCGGGGCTGCCGGCCTGGTCGTGGCCGGCTCGTTCCTCTACCCGGTGGTGATCGAGCCGGCGTTCAACCGCTTCGAGCCGATGCCGCCCAGCGCGCTGCGCAGCGACCTCGTCGCCCTGGCCGAGCGCAGCGGCACCCCGGTCGACGACGTCCTGGTGGCCGACGCCAGCCGGCGGACCACCGCGCTGAACGCCTACGTCTCCGGGTTCGGGTCCTCCCGCCGGATCGTCGTCTACGACACGCTCCTCGACCGGTTGCCCGATGACCAGATCGAGTCGATCGTCGCCCACGAGCTGGGTCACGTCGCCAACGACGACGTGCTGACCGGCACCCTCATCGGGGCGCTGGGCTCGGCGGCGGCCGTGGCGCTGCTGGGGTGGCTGCTCGGCTGGCCGGCCCTGCTGCGCCGGGCCGGCGCGACCTCGGCGGGGGACCCCCGGGTGGTCGGGCTGCTGCTGTTCCTCGTGGCCGCCGGCCAGTTGCTGGCCACGCCGGTGCAGGACGGCGTCTCCCGGCGGGTCGAGGCCCGCGCCGACCTGCACGCCCTCGACCTGACCGGCGATCCGGCGGCCTTCACGGCGGTGCAGCGGGAGCTGGGTGTGGCGAACCTCTCCGACCCCGATCCGCCGGTGGTCTGGCACTGGTTCTTCGGCACCCACCCCACCACGGCCCAGCGGGTCGCCTTCGCGGCGGACTGGGCCCGGGCGCACGGCCGGTGAACCGCACGCTCGTCGTCACCAACGACTTCCCCCCGCGGCAGGGCGGCATCCAGACGTTCGTCGCCGCGCTCCTCGCCCGGCGGCCGCCGGAGTCCCTCGTCGTCCTCGCCTCGGACCATCCCGGGTCCGCCGAGCACGATGCGGAACTGCCCTACGAGGTGGTCCGGGCCCGGACCTCGATGCTCCTGCCGACCCCGGCCGCTGCCCGCACGGCGGCCCGCCTCGCGCAGGAGCACGACTGCCGGACGGTGTTCTTCGGTGCCGCGGCCCCGCTGGGGCTGCTCGCCCCGGCGCTCCGCAAGGCCGGCGTCCGGCGACTGGTGGGGGCCACCCACGGGCACGAGACCGGCTGGGTGGCCCTGCCCGGCGCCCGCTCGGCGATGCGCCGCATCGCCGGCGGCCTGGACGTGCTGACCTACATCAGCGAGTACACGCACGGGTTGCTCGCGCCGGCACTGGCCGACCGGGTGGAGATGGCCCAGCTGTCGCCGGGGGTCGACGTCTCGGTGTTCACCCCGCGCGCCGACGGCAGCGCCGTCCGGGCGCGGTACGGGCTGGGCGACGCCCCGGTCGTCGTCTGCGTCTCCCGGCTGGTGCCGCGCAAGGGCCAAGACGTGCTGGTCGCCGCCTGGCCGCAGGTGCTGGTCCGGCACCCGGCGGCGCGGCTGCTGCTGGTCGGTGGCGGGCCGTCGGAGGAGTCGCTGCGCCGGGCGGTCGCAGCCCGTGGGCTGGCGGGCTCCGTCGTCCTCACCGGTGGCCTGCCCGCGCCGGAACTGCCGGCGCACTACGCGGCCGGCGACGTCTTCGCGATGCCGTGCCGCACCCGCCGGGCCGGACTGGACGTCGAGGGGCTCGGGATGGTCTACCTGGAGGCGGCCGCCTGCGGGAAGCCGGTGGTGGCCGGCACGTCCGGCGGCGCACCGGAAACCGTGCAGGAGGGGGTGACCGGGCACGTCGTCGACCCGCGGTCCCCGGCCGCGGTGGCGGGGGTGCTCACCGGGCTGCTCGACGACCCGGCGCGCGCCCGGGCGATGGGCGCGGCCGGTCGCCGGTGGGTCGAGGACCGCTGGTCGTGGACGTCGATCGCCGCGACCTTCGACGGGCTGCTGGAGGGCTGACGGCCCCGCTGCCGGAGGCAGCGGGGCCGTCATCAACGTGCGTAGAGGGCGTCCACCTCGTCGCCGAACTCCTTCATCACCACAGCCCGCTTGAGCTTCAGACTCGGGGTGAGGGTGCCGTTCGCCTCGGTGAAGTCGTCGGCGAGCACCCGGAACTTCTTGATCGCCTCGGCGTGCGAGACGGCCTTGTTCGCCTCGGCCACCGCGGCGTCGAGCTCGACGATCAGCTCGGGGTCGTCCCGCAACTGGCGAGCCGTGAGCGACTCGTCCCTGCCCATCGA
>JAOPWO010000114.1 GCA_025965635.1 Modestobacter sp.
GTCCAGCCGCGCGGCTCGTCGTCCAGCGGGGCCAGCGGCAGCGGCGAGCGGTCCCGTCGGCCGACGGCGGCCAGCAGGGCGAGCTGCCGCCAGCTGCACGACTCGGCCAGCCGCAGCGCCCGGGCCGTCAGCGGGGCGTCGAGGTCGGGGGAGACGACCACCTCGGCGAACAGGTAGCCCAGGTGCCGGATCCGTCGCTCCTCGGCCGACCGGCGCGCCGCCCCGACCACGCCCTCGAGCACCTCGCGGGCAGCGATCCGCCCACCGGCCTGCTCGGTGAAGAACCCGTCGGTGCGCACGCGGCGTCCGGCGTGGGACAGCAGCACGCTGTGCTCGACGGCGAACGCCAGGACGGCGCCGGCCCGGGCGCGCTCCCGGGCGGCCGGCCGGCTACCCGCGAGGTCGTCAGCGGCGGCCCGCAGGGCGTCGGCCAGCCGGTCGTCGATCTGGACGACCGCCTCGCCCGGCGCGAACACGATGCCCGCCGCCGCGCGGGTCATCGACCCCGCGATCGTCGCGCCGGCCTCCACCAGGTCCCGGCCCGGGGTCCCGCCGTCCTGCGCTGCGCTGTCCACGCCGGTGATCATGACCGCTGCGGAGGCGGGCCGCACGTGGCCGCCGGGCCCCCTCACCACAGCGGGGCACGGGCGGTGAGGACGACGGAACACCGGCTCCTCCCGTCGGCAACCGAGGGGGAACGCCCGTCCGGCATCGTGGCGGCATGGCTTCAGCTACCGGCGTCCCCACCACCACGTCCCCGCCGACCACCTCGACGACGGGTCGGCTCGGGGGTCGTTGGATCGACGACTGGCGCCCCGAGGACGTCGAGTTCTGGGAGCAGGGCGGGAAGCAGGTCGCCCGCCGCAATCTCTTCTTCTCGGTCTTCTCGGAGCACATCGGCTTCTCCATCTGGAGCCTGTGGTCGGTGATGGTGCTGTTCCTGCCCGAGCCGCTGTTCGGCATCGATCCGGCGGGGAAGTTCCTGCTCACCACCCTGCCGACGGCGCTCGGTGCCTTCGTGCGGCTGCCCTACACCTTCGCCGTGGCGAAGTTCGGCGGCCGGAACTGGACGATCGTCAGTGCCGCGCTGCTGCTCATCCCGACCATCGCGACGGCGGTCGTGCTGGAGCCCGGGGTCTCGTTCACCACGCTGCTCGTCGTGTCCTGCCTGGCCGGCGTCGGCGGCGGGAACTTCGCCAGCTCGATGACCAACATCAACGCCTTCTACCCGACCCGGCTGAAGGGGTGGGCGCTCGGGCTCAACGCCGGTGGCGGCAACCTGGGCGTGCCGGTCATCCAGCTCGTCGGGCTGCTGGTGCTGGCCACCGTGGGGGTGGAGCACCCGCGGGTGGTGCTGGTCGTCTACATCCCGTTCATCGTGATCGCCGCGGTCGGTGCGGCACTGCTGATGGACAACCTGACGACGGCTGCGAACCAGCAGCGGGCCATGCGCGACGCCACCCGCGACGCGCACACCTGGATCATGTCGTTCCTCTACATCGGCACGTTCGGCTCGTTCATCGGGTTCGGATTCGCGTTCGGCCAGGTGCTGCAGAACCAGTTCACCGATGACTTCGCCACCCCGCTGGCCGCCGCGTCGCTGACCTGGCTGGGCCCGCTGCTGGGGTCGCTGATCCGGCCGCTGGGCGGCTCGCTGGCCGACCGGTTCGGCGGCGCGCGGATCACCTTCTACAACTTCGTCGCGATGGCGGGGGGCGCCTCGATCGTGCTGACCGCCAGCCAGGTGGAGTCCCTGCCGCTGTTCCTCGTCGGGTTCGTGCTGCTGTTCGTCTTCAGCGGGGTCGGCAACGGCTCCACCTACAAGATGATCCCGGCGATCTTCCGGACCAAGGCCCAGCTGGAGGTCGCGGCCGGCGGGGACACCGTCGTCGCCGACCGCAGGGCGCTGCAGATGTCCGGCGCGCTGATCGGCATCGCCGGCGCGGTCGGCGCCTTCGGCGGGGTGCTGGTCAACCTGGCCTTCCGGCAGTCGTTCCTCAGCTCCGGCAGCGGCGACGGCGCCTACATCGCCTTCATCGCGTTCTACGCGGTCTGCTTCGTCCTCACCTGGGCGGTCTACCTGCGCCCCGGCGCCCCGATGGCCGGTGTGTGACCCGGGCCCCCGCCGGGCAGCGGGGTCCTTCCTCAGACCGCCAGGCGGTAGCCGCGCTTGACGACGGTCTCGACGACCGGGGCGCCGAGCGCGGCCCGCAGCCGGGTCACCGCCATCTCGACCGCGTGCGCGTCACCGCCGCCGGACAGCTCACCGAGCAGTTCGGCGCGGGACACGACCACGCCGGGACGGCGGGCCAGTGTGCGCAGCACCGCCATCGGACCGGGCGCCAGCTCCACCAGCCGACCGTCGAGCACCGCGGCGTGGCCGCGCACCTGCAGCGTGTGGGCGCCCGGGCCCAGAACCGGATCGCGCTCCGGGAGGCGGGCGACCACCTCGCGGGCCAGCGCCCCCAGCCGGGCGCGCGCGGGCTGCAGGGTCGGGACGCCGGCGCTCTCCAGCGGCTCGGCCGTCACCGGCCCGACGCACACCGGCAGCACCGCGTCGCTGAACGCCGCGAGCACCGCCGCCCGCACGCCCGCTGCGGTGGCCATCTGCAGCAGGCTGACCACCGCCGGGGCGCTGGTGAAGGTGACGGCGTCCACGCCGCGGGCGGCGATCACGGTGACCAGCCGGCGCAGGGGGCCGGTGTCCTCCGGGGGCACCCAGCGGTAGACCGGCACCTGGAGCACCTCGGCGCCGGCGGCCTGCAGCCCGCTCACCAGCTCCGGCAACGGATCGCCGTGCAACTGGACGGCGATCCGCCGGCCCGGGAGCGGCCCCTCGGCCCCGGACAGCAGGTGGGTCAGCACCTCCGCGGAGCTCTCCGACGCCGGCGACCAGGCGTCCACCAGCCCCTCGCCGCGGATCGCGCCGCGCGCCTTGGGTCCCCGGGCGAGCACCCGGGCCGGGCGCAGGTGGTCGCGGAGCGGGAGATCCCAGGCCTCGGCCGCCGCGAGCCAGCCACGGAAGCCCACGCCGGTGGTGGCCACCACCAGGTCGACCGGGGCGGCGAGCACCTCGCGGGTCGCCGCGACCAGGTCGGTGTCGTCGGGGAGCGGGACGATCCGGATCGCGGGGGCGTACAGCACGCGCGCGCCGCGGCGCTCCAGCAGCGCACCCAGCTCCTCGCGGCGCCGGGCGGCGGTGACCGCCACGGTGTAGCCGGCCAGCGGCAGCAGTCCGGGGACCGGCGCGGCGTCGGCCAGGGCGCTGTCGGGAGGGCTGTCGGTCACCCCCCCATGGTCCTCGGTCGGTGTTCCAGCCATGTGACGCGGTCCCTTTCCTGGGTGGTCCGCGGCACGGGCGCCCCGGCGCGGTGCAGGATGGAGGTGTGTCCGTCGAACCCGCCCCCCGCCCGGTGTCGGCCGTGCCCCGGCGGTTGCGGCTGATCTGCGCGCTGGCCGCCACCGCCCTGGTCGCCGTCATGACGGTCGTTGCCGCGCTGCTCAAGTCCTCCACCACCGGCGTGGTGGCCTTCCAGACCGCCGACCAGGTGGCCATGGTGGTGCTGGGACTCGCGATGGGCGGAGGCGTGCTGTGCCTCGCCCGCCCCCGGGTCGACGCCGACGCCGCCGGCATCAGGGTGCGCAACGTGGTGGGGACCCACGAGCTGCCGTGGTCGATGGTCCGCGCGGTCCACTTCGACCGGCACTCGCCGTGGGCCAGCCTCCTGCTGAGCAACGGCGACGAGCTGTCCGTGCTCGCCGTCCAGGCGGCCGACAAGGGCCGTGCGGCCGACGCCGTAGAGGGTTTGCGGGCCCTGTTGACCGCCGCCACCCCGGTCGAGGACCCCGCCTCGAAGACGCCGCTGCTCTACGAGTGACCCACCCAGGGACCCCGGGGATGACGCCGGGCCCCCGGGCGCTGTAACATCGACGTGCCTCCCCCCGCTACATCGAGGCGCGCGAACCAACGGTGACCCCGCCCCGGGTCACCGACCAAGAGGAGCCCGCTCCCACCTGGCGCCGTCAAGGCACACAGGTCCCCGGATCGCAGAGCGCGGCCCCGGCCGTGCCCTGTCGCGCACGTGCCGTCCGCGGCCTGTGCGCTCGACCGGCGAGTGGGCCCCGTGAGCAGACGCTCACGGGGCCTTTGCTCGTCCGCGATCCGGGACGGGCCGCAGGCTCCTCACCGCAGGCAGCAGAGGAGAGGCCATCACCGAGCCCCGCATCAACGACCGCATCCGCGTCCCCGAGGTCCGCCTGGTCGGACCTGAGGGCGAGCAGGTCGGCATCGTGCCGATCGGCGAAGCGCTGCGTCTGGCCCAGGACAGCGAGCTCGACCTCGTCGAGGTCGCGCCCATGGCCCGGCCGCCCGTCGTCAAGCTCATGGTCGACGGCAAGTTCAAGTACGAGGCCGCCCAGAAGGCCCGCGAGGCCCGGCGGAACCAGGCGCTCACCGTCATCAAAGAGATGCGGCTGCGCCTCAAGATCGACCCGCACGACTACGAGACCAAGAAGGGCCACGTCGAGCGCTTCCTCAAGGGCGGCGACAAGGTCAAGATCACCGTGATGTTCCGCGGTCGCGAGCAGTCCCGCCCGGAGATGGGTTACCGGCTGCTGCAGCGGCTGGCCGGGGACGTGTCCGAGCTGGGGATCGTCGAGTCCAACCCCAAGCAGGACGGCCGCAACATGGTCATGGTGATCGCACCGCACCGGAACCAGGCTGCGTCGGACGCCGTCCGCCGCACCGCGAAGGCCGAGAAGCACGCGACGGCCGAGCAGGCTCCGGAGCAGGCCCCGGAGCAGGCCCCGGTCCAGGAGCAGGCGCCCCCGGCCTAGAAGAAGGACCCTCCTGCCCCCCACCACTGCAGGCTCGCGGTGGGGGCCCAGCAGGAGGGCCGAGTGCCGCACCGAGACGGCCGCGACGCCGCGGGGCACTGCCCCGCGGTCGGCGACAGAGACGAACGAGGACGAGGACATGCCGAAGAACAAGACCCACAAGGGTGCTGCCAAGCGCATCCGTGTCACGGGCACCGGGAAGCTGGTGCGTGAGCACACGAACAACCAGCACAAGTTCGAGCACAAGTCCTCGAGCCGGAAGCGGCGCATCTCAGGCACCGAGGTCCTGTCCCCGGCGGACACCAGCCGGATGAAGAAGCTCCTCGGTCTCTGACCGTCACCCCTAACGAGCAGACAGGAGCTTCCACGTGGCACGCGTGAAGCGGGCGGTCAACGCCCAGAAGAAGCGTCGTACGACCCTCGAGGCAGCCAGCGGGTACCGCGGGCAGCGTTCGCGGCTGTACCGCAAGGCCAAGGAGCAGCTCCTCCACTCCGCCACCTACAACTACCGCGACCGCAAGGTCCGCAAGGGTGACTTCCGCAAGCTGTGGATCACCCGGATCAACGCCGCGGCGCGGCAGAACGACATGACCTACAACCGGTTCATGCAGGGCCTCAAGCTGGCCGGCATCGAGCTGGACCGTCGGGTCCTGGCCGAGCTCGCCGTCAGCGAGCCGGCTGCCTTCGCCGCGCTGGTGGAGTCCGCACGGGCCGCGCTCCTCGCGAACCCCGAGGCGACCGGCGCTGCCGCTGCCTAGGATCTGCCGCACCTCACGACGCCGTCGTGAGCGGGTCGCCGACCTGCTCGCGGCGGCGTCGTCGTCCGTGCCCACCCCGTCCCGAGGAGCCCCGTGCCCGACCTGCTGACCGAGCGCTCGGCCCGGGTCGCCGCGGCCCGGAAACTCACCCGGCGCAGTGGCCGGGACGACGCCCGTGCGTTCCTGGCCGAGGGGCGGCAGGCGGTCAGCGAGGCGCTCGCCGAGGCGGAGCGCGACCCGGCCGCCGTCCGGGAGCTGTTCGTGACCGAGGCCGCCGCGACAGCGCACCGCGACCTGCTCGCCGGCACGTCCGTCCCGGTGTGGCTGGTCACCGAGCACGCCGCCGCGACGCTGTCCGAGACGGTCACCCCGCAGGGCCTGGTCGCCGTCTGCCCGCTGCGTGACGTACCGGCCGGGTCGCTGGTGGAGCGCCCCCCGCGGCTGGCCGTGGCGTTCGCCGAGCTCAACGACCCCGGCAACGCCGGCACGGTGCTGCGCACCGCGGATGCGTGTGGCGCCGGCGCCGTGGTCTTCGGCGCCGGGTCTGCCGACCCCTACAACGGCAAGGTCGTCCGCAGCAGCGCGGGGAGCCTCTTCCACGTCGACGTGGTGCGCAGCGCGGCGCTGGCCGAGCTCGTCCCGGCGGTCCAGGCCGCCGGGGTGACCGTGCTCGCCGCCGACGGCGGGGGAGAGGTCGCCCTCGACGAGGCCGCCGACGAGGGCCTGCTCGCCGCCCCGGTGCTCTGGCTGTTCGGCAACGAGGCCCGCGGACTGGACGCCGGGCTCGCCGCACTCGCCGACGCGCGGGTGCGCATCCCGATGCGCGGCCGAGCGGAGAGCCTGAACCTGTCGGTCGCCGCGTCGATCTGCCTCTACGCCACCCAGCTCGCCCAGTGAGGCTCCCGGCACGGTCCCACCGCGAGCTTGCGAGCGGTGGGGGGCAGGGGGTCCTCCTTCACCGCCGGGTGCGGTAGCGCAGCAGGACGACGCCGCCGGCGAACCGGCGCTCCTCCACCAGGTCCAGGTCCAGCCGCAGGCCGGCCGGCAGCCACGGCGTGCCACCGCCCACCACGACCGGGACGACGAACACCGAGCACTCGTCCACCAGCCCTGCGTGCAGCGCACCGGCGGCCAGGGTCGGGCCGCCCAGGCCGACGTCGCGCTCGGCCCGGTCCACCAGCTGCCGCACCGCCGCGGGGTCGAAGGTCCGCTCGATCCGGGTCCGGTCGGTGGTCACCGCCGCCAGCGTCGTGGAGTAGACGACCTTGTCCGCTGCCCGCCAGATCCGCGCGTAGTCCCGTATGTGCGGTGGCGCGTCGTCCAGCCAGTCGTCGGTGTCCCAGACGGCCATCGTCTCGTAGGTCCGGCGCCCGTAGAAGTACGTGCCGACGCCCTCCTCCTGCTGGTTGACGAAGCGGTGCACCTCCGCGTCCGGCTCCGCCCAGGCGAAGCTGCCGTCGGTGTCGGCCACGTAGCCGTCGAGCGAGGCGATCGAGTTGTAGATCAGCGCGGCCATGGCCCAGCTCCTGGTTCCCCGGCCCGCGGCCGGCGTCGTCGTCGCGGGGGAGGACTCTCCTCGTGGCCGTCGCTCATCGGTCGGGCAGGAACCCGGGGGCGACCGGGCAGGGGCGCCGGGCAGAATGGACTCCCGTGTCTGGCGCAAACGACCCCTACGACCCCAAGCAGGTCGCTGCGCTGTCGCCGGAGGCGCTCGACGCCGCCGTCCGCGCCGCGATCGACGCCTTCGCCGCTGCGACCGACCTGGCGGCGCTGGCCGCCGTCCGGCCGGCGCACCTCGGCGACCGCGCTCCGGTGCTGCT
>JAOPWO010000156.1 GCA_025965635.1 Modestobacter sp.
GCCGGGCGACCACGGGGGTCGGCCTCGACGTCCCCGCCTTCCTCGGGCGGCGCCGGGACACGGTCACCCGGACCGCCGGGCTGTTGGCGGCGACCGCCGGGCGGCCGGCCATGTTCGGCTGCTTCGGGCTGCACGAGTGGGCCATGGCCTACCGCCCCGAGGACGGCGCGGTGCGGCACGACGCCGTCCCGCTCCGGCTGGGCGTGGAGGGCACCGCGGCGGTGGTCGAGGGCCACCGCGTCCAGTGCAGCCACGTCGACGCCTTCCGGTTCTTCACCCCGCGCGCCCGGCCGCTGAACACCCTGCAGCCGACCCGCGAGACCCAGGTGGCCCTGGAGCAGCCGGGCTGCCTGCACGCCACCATGGACCTCTACAAGTGGGCCTACAAGCTCGCGCCGGCGACCCCGGGCGAGCTGGTCGCCGACTGCTTCGAACTGGCGGCCGACGTGCGGGAGATGGACATGCGCGCCTCCCCCTACGACCTGACCGAGCTCGGGCACCCGCCGGTGCGGATCGAGACGGCCGAGGGCAAGGCCGAGTACGTGGCGGCGCAGCGCGACTTCACCGCGCGCGGCGCCGGGCTGCGCGCCCGGCTGCTGGCCGTGTGCGAGGACCTGCTGGCGGCCGGCTGACGGGGCCGGCGCCGCCGTCGTACCGTCGCGGGGTGACCACCATCCGCACCGGCCGCTGGCTCTCCCTCGACGGGACCACGAACACCCGCGACCTGGGCGGCCTGCCCACCCGGGACGGCAGCTCGACGGTGCGGGGCCGGGTGCTGCGCAGCGACAACCTGCAGACGCTGACCCCGGGCGACGTGACCCGGCTGGTCGGCGAGCTGGGCCTGACCGACGTCATCGACCTCCGCACCACCGCGGAGATCCTGCTCGAGGGCCGCGGGCCGTTGCGTGACCTGCCCGCGGTGTCCCACCGGCACTTCACGCTGCTCCCCGAGAAGGGGCACCACACCGACGCCTTCGCCGTCGAGGAGGAGGACGACGTCCGCGACCGGCTGCCCGCCGACTGGGGCGAGTCGCTGCTGCCGCGGCAGATCGCCGCGGGCACCGAGGAGGAGCCCCCGGCGGTCCGGCACTACCTGGGGTACCTCGCCGACGGCCGGGACAACGTGCTCGGTGCGCTCCGGGCGCTCGGCGCCGGGACGGGGGCCGCGGTCGTGCACTGCGCCGCGGGCAAGGACCGCACCGGGGTCGTGTGCGCCCTGGCGCTGGCGGTCGCCGATGTCGAACCGGAGGCGATCGTCGCCGACTACGCGCAGACCGCCGAGGTGATCGACGCGCTGGTCGCCAAGCTCGCGATGAGCCCGACCTACGCCGAGGACATGACCACCCGCGACGTCGCCAGCCACACCCCGCGCGCGGAGACGATGCGCCGCGTGCTCGAACTGCTCGACGCACGGCACGGCGGGCCGGTCGGGTGGCTGGCCGAGAACGGCTTCGGGCCGGGCGAGCGGGCGGCGCTGCGGGCCCGGCTGCGGAACTGATGACGGACCTGCTCAGCGCGGCAGGTCCCGGGTCCGGCGGCCGCCCGATCGGCGGGCCCCGTGCTTGGCCCGGTGCATGGCCGCGTCGGCCTGGCTGAGCAGCTGCTCCCCCCGGCAGTCGTCGTCGGGTTCGGAGTGCAGGGCCAGACCGATGCTGGCCCGGACGGAGGCGGGCGAGCCGGTCAGCCGGAACGGCTCGGTGAAGCAGCCGGCGACCCGCTCGGCCAGGCTCTCGGCGTGCCGGAGGTCTCTCACGTCCGGCAGGAGCAGCACGAACTCGTCGCCGCTCAGCCGCCCGACGGTGTCACCGGGCCGGACGACGGCGCGCAACCGCGCGGCCACCTGCCGCAGCAGCTCGTCGCCGGCGGCGTGCCCGAGCCGCTCGTTCACCGCCTTGAACCGGTCGAGGTCGCAGAACAGCAGGGCCAGCGGGGCGTCGGGGCCGGCCATCTCGAGGGACGCCTCCAGCTGCTGGAGGACCAGCCCCCGGTTCGGCAGGCCGGTGAGGCCGTCGTGCCGGGCCTGGTGCTGGACGGCCTCCAGCAGCCGCGCCTTCTGCAGCGCCGTCGCGGCCTGGTCGCCGACGCCGCGCAGCCGGGCCAGCACGTCCCCGGCCGGCGGGGCGGGCGCCTCGCCGCGCTGCCAGCTCGCCGTGACGACGCCCAGGAACGCCCCGTCGGCCAGCAGCGGGACAGCGACGACGTCGGAGAGACCCAGGGTGTCCAGCAACGTCCGCAGGACCGGGCTGACCCGGTCGGCGTCGAGCACCTGCGGCTTCCGGTCGGTGAGCATCCCGACCACCTCGGGAACGTCCTCGGGCCGCAGAGCGACCTCGGAGAGGCGCTCCTGCCGCTCGCCGGGCAGCCCCCGGGACGACCGGACCCGCAGGCAGCCGTCCGAGGGGTCCCACGACAGGACGGCGGCGCTGGTGCAGCCGACCACCCGGGGCAGCGCCCGGGCCACCACGTCGCAGACCTCGTCGATCCCGACCGAGCCGGCCAGCTCGTGGGCGAGCTCCAGCAACGCCGCCGACCGCGCGGCCTGGCTGCGGGCCTCCTCCACCGCCATCAGCAGATCAAGCGCAGCGGCGGCATGCCCGGCGCAGGCGGACAGCACGGCGGACTCCTCCACCGTGCCGTGGACCTCGGCGCGGTGGACCGCGGCCAGCCGGCCGTGCCGACGCCGGGCCGAGGCGACGTCGACGACAACCGCGCGGGTGCCCGGCTCGCGCCCGGCGAGCAGCTCCGCGGCCACGTCCTGCGCCTCGGCGACGGTCAGGCCGG
>JAOPWO010000250.1 GCA_025965635.1 Modestobacter sp.
CCGCTCCGGCGTGGTGTCGTTGATCCAGGCGCCCATCCCCGACTCCGATCCCGCCAGGTACTTGAGCTTGCCCGGGGCGCGCAGCAACGAGAACAGCTGCAGGTGCAGCCGGCCGAGCTCGCGGTCCGGGCCGGTGGGCGCCTGGTGCCAGCCGGAGATGTAGGGCGCCTGCGCGACGCCGGGGTGGAAGCGGTCCACCCGGCGGAGCAGCTCCTGGTAGATGGCGGCCAGCTCGGTCCGCTCCGCGTCGTCCAGCGCGGCGAGGTCGGGCACGTCACGGTGCGGCGCGAGATGCACCTCGACCGGCCAGCGGGCGGCCCGCGGGACGTAGGCGGTGAAGTGCTCGCCGCGCAGCACCACCCGGCGGCCCTCCGCCTGCTCAGCGGCGAGCACGTCCCGCAGCAGGTTCCCGCCGGTGGCCTGACGGTGCCGCCGCGCCTGCTCGATCAGCTGCGCGGACCGCGGCGGCACGAAGGGGTAGGCGTAGACCTGCCCGTGCGGGTGGGTCAGGGTCACCCCGATCTCCTGACCGCGGTTCTCGAAGACGAAGACCTGCGCGATGCCCGGGTGGGCGGAGTGCGCCGCGGTCCGCTGCGCCCAGGCCTCGACGATCGTGCGCATCCGCGCGGCCGGCAGCTCGACGACCGAGGTCTCGTGGTCGCTGCAGAACACGACGACGTCGCAGTGCCCGTAGGCCGCACGGTCCGGCGGGCCCACCGCCTCCGGCCGGCCCTGCGACGCAGGGCCCACGGTCAGCGGTGCAAGGCTGGGGAACCGGTTGGCGAACACGGCGACGTCGTAGTCGCTGTCCGGCACCTCGCTCGGGTGCGCCGGGTCGCGTGTCGGGCACAGCGGGCAGTCGGCCTGGCTGGGCAGGAAGGTGCGGTTCATCCGGTGCCCGGCGATGGTCACCCACTCGCCGGTCAGCACGTCGAAGCGGATCTCACCGGCATGCGGTGGCCCGGGCAGCGGCCGGGTGTCGACGGCGGTGTGCACCTCACCGGCGGTGGCCCGGTCGTCGAAGTAGAGGACGGGACGGCCGTCGGCCAGCACCCGCTCGGTCACCTGCCCCGGCCAGACCTGCCCGGCACCCTCGGACTGCACGTGGTCCCTCCCGTCGCCGAGCGCACCCGCCGGCCAGCACGACCGGCAGGTGACAGACGGAGGGCCCGGTCACCAGTGGTGACCGGGCCCTCCCTGGGTAGCGGGGACAGGATTTGAACCTGTGACCTCTGGGTTATGAGCCCAGCGAGCTACCGAGCTGCTCCACCCCGCGTCGGTAAGGCCAACTATACACACCCCACGGCGACGCCCCGCAGGGGGCTGGACCGCCCGGCCCGGGCCGTCGCTCAGCCCGCCCCGGGCAGCACGCGACCGACGTAGTCGCGCACCGCGGCTTGCATGCCGACGTCCCGGCCGGCGGCCTCGGACAGGAACCACCGGTGCTCCAGCACCTCGTGGAAGACCTCCGGGGCGTCGAGCCTGCCCCGCAGTTCCGCCGGGATGCCGGCGATCACCGGCTCGTAGACCTCGGCGAGCCAGCGGAGCGACGCGACGGACTCGGGCAGGCTGCACTGCTCGACCTTCTCCAGCCAGCCGCGGTAGCCCGCGATGTCGCCCAGCAGCCGGTGCGCCTGGTTCTCCTGGACGTCGAGGCCCGTGCAGGCGAACAGCTGACGCCGGTGCTGGCCCGACTCGGCCACCCGGGTGGTGAGCCGGAGCCGGCTGCTGCCGTCGGGGGCGTCGACGATCTCGACCTCGCCGACGTCGAAGCCCAGGTCGTGCAGCCGGCGGATCCGCTGGGCGATCCGGAGCGACTGGCCGGAAGGCGGCAGCACCTCCTCGTCGGTCAGCTCCGCCCACAGCTGCTCGTACCTCGACACCAGATCGGCCGCCGCCAGCGCCGGGTCGACGTGCTCGGCCAACGCCCCGCGCTCCTGCAGGTCCAGCAGCTCGCCCACCACCCGGGTGTGGGCGACGTCGAGGTCGCGGTCCCGCTGCTCCTGGGTGAGGCGCTCGTGCAGCTCCCCCAGCTCGGCGTCCACCAGGTAGGCGGTCAGCGTGCCGGCGTCCAACCGGAACAGCGTGTTCGACAGCGAGCAGTCACCCCAGACGATCCCGGCCAGGTGCAGCCGGACCAGCAGCTCCACCTGGGCGTTCATCACCTGCCCGGTCAGGTGCGCCACCCGCCGGTTGGCGAACAACGCCAGGAACGACGACGAGTGGTCGAGGAAGCGGGTGACCAGCACGGCCTCCTCCCCCGCGGCCCGGTCGACGACGATGCCGACCACCTCGACCGCCGGGATGCCGAGGTCGTACAGCCGGCGCAGCACCCGGTGCTCCCGGCGGGCCGCCGGCTCTGGCAGCTCCTTGAGGGCGAACACCCCCCCGGCCTCGGCGACGAACCGGACGACGTGCCGCGGGGTGCGCAGTTGCGGGACCTCGAGCAACCGGTCGTCGGTCCACGCACCGAGCGGTTCGTCCCAGGGCAGCGAGAGCAGTTCCGTCGCCGCCCCCGCGGAGGGGCTGAACACGAAGCGCATGGCCACCTCCGGTCCGGCCGATCCGGCGTCGTCCAGGCTAGTGCGCGCTCGGCCGGCCGGGAGCGTGGAGGCGCGGTCGCGGAGGCAGCTCCACCGTGGCGCGGCCGCCGGAGTCCGGCGAGTGCAGCACCACGTCGGGCACGACCTGGGCGGCGTGGCCGTACGGCCCGGCCCGGCGGGCGATGCCGCGGATCGGGTCGAGGTGCGGCACGCCGCCAGTCCGAGGGAGGGTGACCCTCATGACCGCGCCACCCACCGTCCCCGACGTCCCGCTGGCCAACGGCGTCACCATCCCGCAGCTGGGCCTCGGCACGGCCCGCCTGGACGACGAGCAGACCCGGGCGATCGTCCGGGAGGCGCTCGAGGTCGGCTACCGCTTCATCGACACCGCGGCCAGCTACGAGAACGAGCGCGGGGTCGGCCAGGGCATCGCCGACTCGGGACTGCCGCGGGAGCAACTGTTCGTCTCCACCAAGCTGCGCGGCCGCGACCAGGGCGCCGGGTCCACCCGCCGGGCACTGCTCGACAGCTTGGACAGGCTCGGGCTCGACGTCGTCGACCTCTACCTCATCCACTGGCCGCTGCCCCGGCTGGACCGCTACGTCCAGTCCTGGCTGGTGATGGAGGACCTGCTCGCCGAGGGGCTCACCCGGGCGATCGGCGTCTCCAACTTCCTGCCCGGGCACCTCGACCGGCTCGCCGCCGCCGGCTCCGTCGTGCCCGCGGTCAACCAGATCGAGTGCCATCCGCGCGATCCGCAGCCCGAACAGCGGGCCGACGACGCCCGCCGGGGCATCGTCACGCAGTCGTGGTCACCGCTGGCCAGCGGGGAGCTGCTCGCCTCCCCCGTGCTCGCCGGGATCGGCGCCCGCCACGGCAGGACGCCGGCCCAGGTCGTCCTCCGCTGGCACGTCCAGCAGGGCCTGGTGACCTTCCCGAAGGCGTCCTCCCGCGGCCGGCTGCAGGAGAACCTCGACGTCTTCGACTTCACGCTCGACGACGGGGACATGGCCGGGATCGCCACGCTCGCTGACGGCACCCGGGTCAACGGACAGCACCCCGACGCGTGGGAGGAGTTCTGACGCCGGGTCGGTGCTGGGTTCGTGACGGGTGCGACGCCTTGCCCGATCGGGCGTCGGCCGCCAGGCTCGACGGCAGCCAGCCCGCACCCCGGAAGGACGGAACGCGCCACGGCCACACCCGCGGCGTTCGAGCCGATGATCGCCGAGCCCGGCGCCAACGACCGGGCGTGGGGAGCGCTGGACGAGTTCGCCACCCGCCACCCGGCACCGGCACCATCGGCGGCCTGGCCCCCAGATCCAGGCCGAGCTCGTCCTCCGGGTGCTGCGGGCGGGCTGGACCCCCCGCGCAACTGGACAGCGAGCTCACCGCCCAGGTCGAACGGCACACCGGCGGCGCCCTCTGACGGCGGTGACCCAGCCCCGACCTAGCGCGTCGGAGACCCCGCGCCCGCCGACAATGCATCGGTCAGCAACGCGACGAGCGCCTCGAGCTGCACGTCGGCCGAGGACTGCACCTCCTCGTCCGAGCCGTCCAGCGCCCGGGCGGCGAGGCCGGCCTTGCTGTCGATCAGCTCGGCGATCCTGGCGTCGATGGTCTGCGCAGCGATGATGCGCCACGCGGTGACCGGTTCGGCCTGGCCGATGCGATGGCTGCGGTCGATGGCCTGGGTCTGCTCCGCGTCGGTCCAGGAGAGCTCGGCGAGCACGATGTTCGACGCGACCTGCAGGTTGAGCCCCACGCCGGCCGCGGTCAGCGAGCAGACCGCGATGGCAACGTCGGGATCGTTGACGAAGGCGTCGATGTTGCGCTGCCGCGCCGTCGGCGTCTGGTCGCCGCGGATCGAGGAGAAGCGGATCCCGTCCCGGGCGAAGGTCTCCTCGGCGACGTCCATGACGTCGACGTGCTTGGCGAAGAAGACCACCTTGCCGGCGCTCCGCGCGAGCTGGGCGGCGTAGTCGGCGGCGAGGCCTGCCTTGGCCTGGCCGATGCGTCGCATCATGCTGAACACGTTCTCGCCGGCCTCGCGCGTGGCCGCTTCGCGCTGTTCCGACCGGGCCACCCGGCGCACCAGGTCGGCGTCGATGCCCGGGGGGACGTCGACGGACGAGCGGGCCGCGATCGCGCTCTCGTACCGCGACACCAGCCGGCGGGCGAGCTCGCGCTCGGCCGCCCGGATGGACCGGCCGGACTTCTCGTCCAGCTCGACGGGGAGGTCGGCGATGCGGCGGGCGGGGATGTCGGCGGCCACGTCGACCTTGCGGCGACGGACGATGCCCAGGTCGATCACGCTGGCGCGCGCGGCGGGGTAGAAGCCGGGGTCCGCGGGCGTCAGCCCGGTCTCCTCCAGGGCGTCCACCAGCTCACCAAGCGGTTTGGCGTCGTCGATCCAGCCGAGGAACTGCCAGATGGCCCGGAAGTCCTCGATGTCGTTGATCAGCGGGGTGCCGGTGAGAGCCATCAGCAGCGGCCGCGCGGTGCGGGACCGGATCCGCTCGGACAGCTCCAGGACGTGCTGCGAGCGCTGCGAGGTCTTGGTCTTGATGAAGTGCGCCTCGTCGACGACCATGCCGCGGAAGCCGAAGTCCCCGATCCAGCCCACATGGCGGTCGAGCACCTCGTAGTTGACGACGACGATGTCGGCGAAGCCGTCGATCGTGTCACCGTTGCCGTGGATCACGGTGGCCGAGCGGTGGGGTGTCCAGAGGCCGGCCTCGCGCGCCCAGTTGGTCTTGACGACGTTCGGTACGACCACGAGCAGCGGGTAGGCGTT